>JANNYV010000174.1:0-8428 GCA_031410275.1 Bacteroidota bacterium | reverse complement strand
CTTTGGCACTTTTTGAATTTGGAAAGCGCTTTACAATGTTCTGATAAAATGAAGTGACAAAGCATTTGCGGACAGGTTTTTAAATAACACGCCGGCAAAAGCAATAGAACCAGCCGGTGCAAAAGCAGGGGACCCTGCGCCCGACTTTAGCGGAACGGCACCGGATGGACAATCAATTTCACTTAGCAGTTTTAAAGGAAAATATGTCTTACTCGATTTTTGGGCTTCATGGTGTGGACCATGCCGTCATGAAAACCCGAATGTCGTAGCCGCATTCAATCAGTTTAAGGATAAAAACTTTACGGTATTGGGTGTGTCACTCGACACCGATAAAAATAAATGGAAAGAGGCGATTACAAAAGATGGTCTTGCATGGAGTCATGTAAGTGAGTTGAAAGGATGGGGAAGTGAAGTAGCCCGAAATTATCAAGTAGAAAGTATTCCGCAGAATTTTTTAATTGACCCAAAAGGAAATATTATCGCTAAAGATTTAAAGGGTGATGCCTTGATGAAAAAGTTGAGTGAGCTCTTAACTAGTAACTAGAAAAAAGTATTTAGTAGAAAGACAATACAAAAAATCTTTTTATTCAACTTGCACTCCTAACCCGTAACTCTATAACCCCTTAACCCGTAACCGCTTTGTACAACTTAGTCAAAAAAATATTATTTCAATACGATGCTGAAACGGTTCATTATAAGGTGATGAGTTGGTTGACGAAAGCCTATAATCTGGGATTTGGAAAGCGGTATTTAGAAAGTAATTTTTGTTTAGATCATCCATCTCTCGAGCGAGAACTTTTTGGGTTGCGATTTAAAAACCCTGTGGGTCTTGCCGCCGGCTTTGACAAGGATGCTATGTTTATAGATGAATTGGCTTGTCTAGGTTTTGGGTTCATCGAAATTGGAACGCTCACTCCGAAACCACAGGATGGAAATGATAAACCAAGGCTGTTTCGTTTCCCGGATGATGAAGCAATTATCAACCGTATGGGATTTAATAATAAGGGTGTAGATGCTGCTGTTGAGCGATTGAAACATAAAAAAACTACGATACTGATTGGTGGTAATATCGGAAAAAACAAATTGACGCCGAACGACGAAGCCATTAAGGATTATGAATATTGTTTCAAAAAATTGTTTGATGTAGTAGATTATTTTGTGGTGAATGTGAGCAGTCCGAATACACCTAATTTGCGTGAGTTACAGGAGAAGAAACCTTTGTATGAATTGTTGCTGCAATTGCAAAATTTAAATTTGAGTTATCCAAAACCGAAACCTATTTTATTGAAAATAGCTCCGGACCTCAATGAATCTCAATTAGATGATGTGATAGAAATTGTGACACAAACAAGGTTAAGCGGTATCGTCGCAACCAATACAACCATTGACCGAGAAGGGATGACGTCCGATAAAAAAGTTGTTGAGCATACAGGAGCCGGTGGTGTCAGCGGTAAACCCTTGAAGCAACGCAGCACAGAAATTATTCGCTATATTTCTGTAAAAACAAAAGGCAAACTTCCTATTATTGCTGTTGGTGGAATTTTTACAGGTGACGATGCGATTGAGAAATTAGAAGCAGGCGCTTGCCTTGTGCAGGTTTACACAGGGTTTATTTATGAAGGCCCCGCAATAGCAAAAAAAATATGTAAATCACTTATCAAAACAAACTAATACAATTTAAATAATGAACGAATTGTTTTCAATGACAACCCTCACCGGCTTATTGGCACTGACCTTTATGGAAATCATGTTGGGTATAGACAATGTTATTTTTGTCTCCATCATTCTTGATAAATTAAAAGATGAACAACAAAAGAAAATAGCATCGCGTGTGTGGATGATTGCGGGTATTGTGCTTCGTTTGGGTTTACTGTTTGTGTTGGGTTATGTGATAAATGGAGAAAAAACGTTGTTCACTATTTGGGAACATGCCGTGACCTTGCAACAATTAATTATGCTTGGTGGTGGTTTGTTTTTACTAGTTAATACCACATTAGAAATTCATAATAAATTAGAGGGTGAAGACCCTGAAAAAGAAAGTTCCAAACCATTGAAGGGCTCATTAAGTAAAGTCATTCAAAAAATAATTATCATCGATTTAGTCTTTTCATTCGACAGTATTATTGCGGCAATAGGAATGGCTGATAATTTAATTGTTCGAATCGTTGCAGTTGTCATCGCCATGTTGGTCATGTTTATTTTCGCTGCAAAAATCAGTCGATTTATTCATAAACATCCAACCTTTAAAATGTTGGCTTTATCTTTTTTAATTTTGATAGGCTTTACATTAATTGTAGACGGTATTCATGTAGATGCAATTCATGTTCCCCATGGTTATATTTATTTTGCGATGGCATTTTCGTTTGGTGTTGAATTGATGAATCTTCAAATTCGCAAAAAAACAAAACCATTAGAATTGAGGGAACCGCAGTTGAATGAAAAGCAAGAGTAAATTGAACTAGACTTACAACCATATGAAACACAAATGAAAATACAATTCGATTTGATGACGCTGAAGCAAAAAACCCCTATTTGTTTCTTTGTAATCTTTTTCGTTGTTGGATTATTGGTTTTTAAGGATTATGGATTAGGTTGGGATGACGAATATTCAAGGGTCGGAACAGGTTATCCGAACTGCTTGTATATCGCTTATCACGACAAAGCAGCTTTACTAAATTGTACTGAAAAATATCATGGTCCTTTTTTTGAAATTGTATTGGTAGTTCTTGAAAAAGCATTTGGATTGAAGGATACAGCTGCGATTTACAAAATGAGACATTTGGTACTGTTTCTGACATTTTTCTTGGCTGTGCTAGCTTTTTATTTCGTAACCAGAAAATTAACGGATAAAAAATATTCATTATTGGCTTGTCTTTTTATAATCTTGTCACCAAGAATATTCGCAGAGTCTTTTTATAATTCAAAGGATATAGTATTCCTCTCCTTTTTTATTTTCAGTTTGTTTTCATATTTCTTGTTCCTCGAAAAGCGCACGATTCTGTGGGCAATTATTCATGGCATAAGCACGGCATTATTAATCGACATTCGTATCACAGGAATCATTGTCCCGGTGCTCACCATCATTTATTTTATTGTATTGAATTTGAACGAACACAAGGATAAAAAATTCTTGCAGGTATTATTTTTTTACCTCTTAAGTACTATACTTTTTACCATTCTTTGTTGGCCCATTTTATGGGAAGGTCCCCTCTATCATTTCGGTAGGGCATTTGTTGAAATGAGAAAATACCATTGGATTGGAACTGTTTTATATAATGGCCAGCATCTCACCGGCTATCAAATACCTTGGCATTATCTGCCGGTTTGGATACTTATGACTACGCCGTTTTTGTTTATACTTTTGTTTGCTAATGGCATTATTTCTTATGTCAAAAAAAGTTGCTCATGCAGCATTAAAGAATTTATTTCTGCATATTACCTCAACAGTATCATCATTTTATTCTTTGTGCCTTTACTAGCCATTATATTTTTCAAATCCGTTGTTTATGATGGTTGGCGTCATGTCTATTTTATTTACCCTATGCTGATTCTGATTGCGGTATATGGGTTAGAAAGTTTATTTGAACACTTGAAAAAGTTTCAATTTGCAAGCAGAAGCCTTCTGATTGTTGTCGTACTCAATTTGTTCATGCTCATGTATTGGATGGCAAAAAATCATCCTCACCAAAATGTATATTTCAATACTTTGAGTAGAAAAATAATCAAGGATATTCCATCAAAATTTGAACTCGATTATTGGGGCTTATCCTACAAACAGGGGCTAGAATACATTTTAAATAAAGAGCAGCATCAGGCAATAAAAATTTCAGTGTCAAATTTACCCGGCAGATTAAATCATCTTATTCTTTCTAAAAAAGATCGTGAGCGAATTATTTTTTGCAATGCTAACGATTCAACTTTTTCGTATTACTTGACAAACTATAGAGGAGAGAAAACTCTTTCCGGGTTACAATTATTGAAACAAATACAAGTCGATGATATGGCCATTCTAGGAATTTATATTCCCTTGTCGAAACAAAATAGTAATCGATAGCTTTTTTTGGGCGTGCCCCTCTCAAAGCATCGGGTCGTGCTATTCGCTTCAATCTCCCGCCCAAAGCGGCGTGAGGATTTCCGCTACTATCACTCACGTGCTAGGCCAACAAACCTCGATAAACAAATTGCTGCCCTTCTTTGTCAAATTTTAAAATCACTATGAAGGCATATTCAACAGTTGGTTTCAATAATTACATTTTACTAAACATCTTGCTGTATGTTACTCCCGATGTTGTTTTTAAAAGCAGTATATAATTTCCCGTTGTCAATGAAGAAACATCCATTCGATTGAGTGCCGCGGATGTATCCGATTGAATTTGTCTTCCATATAAATCAATCACACTTATTTTTTGTATTAAAGGTAAATCTGTTTGTAGACTTATATAATCTGTACATGGATTTGGAAATAATTCGATGTTGTTTTTCTCAGCAACATCATGTATGCCGGTTGGAAGTTGCAATGTTTTCACAGACAGAAAAATACTATCGCCATTTTCGGTATTGTCATTATTTGTTTTGTTCACGGCACAATTAAAACTAATGGCAGCAGATGCAACTGCCGGTGCAGTCCATTTATATTTCCAAATAGCATAACCCCCGCTGATCACTGCGGCTCCATTTCCGGCTGCAGTATGGCTCATATATTCACGCCCGCTTCCGTCGGTATACATTTGCACTAAAGTTGGCATGGTGGTATTTGATACGGTTCCAGCCTTGACACTTGAAAAGTAAAATAAATTGGTGCATTGAAAGCCCACTTTTGTTGCTCCCATTAATTTAAATTTTATTTCAATATTATATTGTTGACTCAAGGTGTATGCATCAACATCTGTGTTGCTTGCATTTAATACGCGTACAATAAGACGGTTGGTATCGACACCAAATGAACCGATTCCGGTATGACATCCGGTTTGTGCGCAACTTTGCCCGAGTCCTGTGGAGCCCGTGTAATCGGCACTGAAGATACCATTTGAATAGGAGAACAAAATAAAAGCTGTCAGTGAAAGTAGAGAGAGGTAAATAATTCGTTTCATATATTTTTTGTGTTTACAATTTTCAAGACCACAATATACTTCGAGTCGTTTGTATTTTTTTAGGGGAAATAATCAAGTATGACTTTTTTGTGACAAAGGATATTGTATCGATCTCGAGATGCTAATACTACTTTTCGATGATGAACTCCGGTATTAAATGAAATTTTGCGGCAATGGAGTAAACGAGCTTTTATGCTGCGTTAGCGATAGTAATGGAAAGCCCGGAGAACAGCCATTGCAGAGGTTTGTAGCGAGGCATGGCTGTGCGAGGACTTGCAATGGATAGCGCGCCCGAACGCCCAAGATATTTTCATAACTTATAACGGAATGCCTTTTTTAAATGGCCCCTTATCGTACCGGATGTCTGTTCTTTTTAGGGAAGTTCGATTTTGGTCTTGCGTGATTATGGTTGCTGGCAGGTTTAGGTTCAGGATGATGATCGATAAGTGGAAATGGATGACTGTCGATTACCGGAATTTTTTTAGCGATGAGTTTTTCAATGTCTTTCAAAAATGCTTTTTCTTCAGCATCACAAAATGAATATGCCGTACCATTTGCACCCGCTCTACCTGTTCGCCCAATGCGATGCACATAGGTTTCGGGAATGTTGGGAATATCATAATTGATCACATAAGCCAACTCATCGATATCAATACCTCTCGCTGCAATATCTGTTGCCACCAAGACACGGGTGGTTTTTTCTTTAAAATTTGAAAGGGCCCGTTGTCTTGCATTTTGTGCTTTATTGCCATGAATAGCTTCGGCATGTATTTCGTATCGGTTGAGCACTTTTACTATTTTATCCGCTCCGTGTTTTGTTCTTGTAAAAACCAAGACAGAGGTGATGTCTTTATTTTCGAGCACGTCGAGTAACAAGGCATTTTTATTTCCTTTATCAACAAAAAAGATGGCTTGTTTAATAGCATCAACTGTTGAAGAGGCGGGCGTTACTTCTACTTTTTGCGGATTGGTGAGAATGGTATTTGCGAGCTTTACAATTTCGGGCGGCATAGTTGCGGAGAAAAATAAAGATTGCCGTTGTTTGGGCAACAATACTAAAAGTTTTTTCACGTCGTGAATAAAGCCCATATCCAACATGCGGTCGGCTTCATCTAAAACAAAAAATTCTACTTCTTTTAAGGAGATAAAGCCTTGATTAATTAAATCGAGTAATCGTCCCGGAGTAGCAACTAAAATATCGACGCCTCTTCTTAGAGCATCAACTTGAGGTTGTTGACCAACACCACCAAAAATGACTGTACAATTTAATGAGGTGTATCGGCCATACGCATTAAAACTTTCTTCGATTTGAATAGCAAGTTCCCGTGTTGGAGTCACAATCAGGCTTCTGATTTTTTTCTTCTTATCGAATGAACTATTTTCAGTTAAGAGTTGCAAGATAGGCAAGGCAAAAGCTGCTGTTTTTCCGGTGCCTGTTTGGGCGCAACCTAAGAGGTCTATGCCTTTTAAAACAATGGGGATAGCCTCGGCTTGTATGGGTGTGGGTTGTGTATAACCTTCGTCCTGCAAAGCCCGGAGTAAAGGTTGTATAAGGTTTAAGTCAGTAAATTGCATGAAATTATTTTAATGTATTTTTTGTTGATAGATGTGGATTGTTGTGAGTTCCTGTGGAAAACAATGAATGATACCGAGCATTTCAACAGCGCCAAAGATAGCGTTATTATGTTTAGCTTGCTCAATAATAAGATGATAAAATAAGTAGTAGAAGCTTGGTATTGTGTTATTCGTTCATTTATCGAATCAATAAAACATCACCTTTATAAAAGACTTCCTTTTTGGTTACGGGATTTGTATACCGGACATAAAACATATAGGTATCCATCTCTTGTTGCACTTCCTTGAAATAGCCATCCCATCCGTCTTCTACTAAACTTGTATGAAATACTTCTTGCCCCCAACGGTTATATATTTTGAATGCATAATTTTCTACCGATGTACAGCTTATGACAGGTCTGAAGAAATCATTGCTCCCATCTCCGTTGGGTGTAAATGCATTTGGTATATAGATATCGCATTCACATTCATTGATAACTATGGTATCTAGAACCGGGTCACACGGAGATAATGAAATTTCGGCTATGAACGTTCCGGGTTCACTGATGGTGCGTATTGGGAGTGTTTGATTATCATTCCACATATAGGTAGCATTCGGCGTGGTAATATTGAGCACCAATCTTCCATTATCACAAAGTGTGGTATCATTCCCAAGAAATAAGCTTGGTTTTTTGGTGACAATTAAATGAGTTATAATAATACTATCGCAGCCATTTGCATTTTGTATAGTATCGGTATAGGTGCCTGCTTTGTTTACGACATCGCCTAATGGCAATGTATAATTTTGGTCAGAGCAAATAGTGATGGTTGATGATGAGGAACCGCCATTGAAGAATGTGATTATACTTGTAATATTAGAGTCGCAACCATTCATAGAAATGAGTTGGCTCATAAATGTACCGCCTGTAGAAATAATTGTTCCATTTGGTAATACATAAAGGTCCCCGGTACAAAAGCTTTTAGTTTCGGTTTTATTTGAAACCGGATATACAATGAGGTTGGTTGTGATAATACTATCACATCCATGTTGAGTGATAAACGTATTTGTGTAGGAACCACTAGCGATAACAATCGTACCATTCGGTAAGGTATAATTTTGTCCGGCACAAATTGTTGCAGCAACAGTTTGGTTGAAGGCAGGGTTTACAACTAAGTTTATTGTTATAATTGAGTCACATCCAAATTGATTGACGAATGAATTTGTATAAGTCCCGCCGCTTGTTACATGAGATCCATTTGGTAAGGTATAGTTTTGGTTCGAGCAAATGGTATCTGCATAGGTAATATTATTGGCCGGTTTCACAGTAAGTATAACTGTAATGCTACTATCACAGCCATAGATTGTTGAGAAGAGATTGGGATATGTTCCTCCTGTATTTACTATCGTTCCGTTTGGTAATGTGTATGATTGATTCGAGCAAATACTGGCATTGATGCTAGTTGCATAAGCCAGATGAGCTGTCAATACAACAGTAATAATAGAATCGCATCCTGCTGTTGTAACTAAATTACTGATGTAAATTCCTCCGGTATTTACTGATATGCCATTCGGCAACACATACGATATTCCATTACAAATACTAGCAGTGATTGAATTATTATATGCAGGTTTCACTACTAGGTTTGTGGTGATAGTTGAATCACAGCCATACTGATTGAGGAAAGTATTCGTATACGTTCCACTTGTATTGACTATTGTTCCGTTCGGTAAAGTATAGGTTTGGTTTGAACAAATACTTGGGTTTAATACAATTGTATTCGTT
>JANNYV010000173.1:0-3027 GCA_031410275.1 Bacteroidota bacterium | reverse complement strand
GTGTTAATCATTTAGAAGTACAAGCGATTGCACCAATTACAAGTCATGCTGAAATGGATGAGACTTTAGAACATGTCGTACAAAAATTAAAAGTATCCAATTTTTACAAAGAAAATTTTAAGCAAGCATTTGGTGATACCTTAATCACCGGACAAAAAATATTGTTGGCCATCACGCAATTTGTGATTCAATTAAATTCATACAATTCAAAATATGATAAATATATTCGAAAAGAAGCCGGAGGAGAATTTACCATACAAGAATTAAATGGTTTGCTACTTTTCAGAAAAAATTGCGCCTCATGTCATACAGAACCTTTCTTTACAAATACTAATTTTGAAAACAATGGATTGTCTGTAGATACTGCCCTTATTGATCTTGGGCGAATGAAAATAACACAACACGCCGATGATTCACTCAAATTTAAAGTGCCAACATTACGCAATGTTCAATTTACACAACCTTATATGCATGACGGCAGATTTAAGAAATTATCCGACGTACTAAATCACTATACAAATGGTATTCAGCAAAGCAATACCTTGTCACATGAATTGTCAAAACCAATTCTATTAACTGCAAATGAAAAAATAGATTTGATTTCTTTTTTACTGACATTGACTGATAAAGAATTTTTATTTGATACACGCTTTATATATCCTAGAGAATAGATGTCCGGAATTCATATCCGATGTTCGAGGATTTACTTTGGTTTAGGATTTGCCATTTGGAGTTTGTTTTTGGAATTTGATTTTATCACGAAGGAAATAAAAACCAATACCGTCTAAACCATTCTAAAATCTTTTTATTATGAACAGACGAATATTGATTTTAATTGCGTTTGCTTTTATAAGCAGTTCTATTTTTTCCCAAACAAATCCTGTCATCACATCATGGATACGAAACACAACCGGTATTACTGGAAGGCATTATATTTCCGGTAACTCTACACCCATTAGTGATGCCTATTCAGCGAATGTGCAGAATGTAAAGTATTCAGCCACTTATGCATATGTCTACAGTTCAGGTGTTCCTTCTTATATTGTAGGTCCTTACCTGGATGGCAACCCTACATTGACTTCCGCACAAAGTTGGATTAGTAAATTCCTATTAACGCCTATACAAAATACCGGTACTGCAACAGCTGTCGGCATGGGTAATATAGGCATTTTAAAAAACGGAGTTCCAATCTATAATTATGCCGATGGCAAATCATATAACAATGCAAATGTGTGGCATCAAAATGCAATCTATTTCGAACGGGTTGGTTTCGATTGTGCAAAAGGGCATCCATCAATGGGCGGAAAATATCATCATCATCAAAATCCTTCGGCATTCAATTTAGATAAAGTCGTTATCTCGACAGTTTGCAATTTATATCTCGCAGATGGATTGTATGTGATGGATTCAACGAATCATTCACCTCTAATTGGATATGCATTTGATGGCTTTCCTATTTATGGCGCCTATGGATACGCAAATGCAAATGGCACAGGAGGTATTAAACGAATTCAATCAAGTTATCAATTTCAAACATTTACATCACGAACCAATGGGCCGTCTTTCGCGACCTTTCCTTTAGGTGCGTATAAAGAGGACTTTTTATTTGTTGCAGGTTCCGGTGATTTAGATGATCATAATGGTCGATTTGCTGTAACACCTGAATATCCATTAGGCACCTATGCTTATTACACAACTGTTGATGCGAATCAAAATTCAGCCTACCCGTATATTATCGGACCAACCTATTATGGAGTTGTCACAGCAGGGAATATAACAAATACGGTGAGTGTAGAAACGGGACTCACAACCTATACCGGTTCATACATGACCTTGTCGGCAACAAGTACAAATGTTTCATGCAATGGCGGTAATAATGGAAGTATTACATTAAATATTCTCGGAGGCAATTCACCATTCACCTATAATTGGGGCGGAGGTATTACATCGGTCAATAGAACTACACTTGCAGCCGGAACGTATTCAGTAACAGTAACAGATAAGTTTGGACAAACCGCTACACTTACAAAAATTATTACACAGCCTTCGGCACTTGTTCCAACATTAACACCAACAACAACTCCTTGCGGAACCAATGCAGGCAGTATTACATCAAGTGTCGGCGGAGGTACATCGCCTTATACCTATCTTTGGAGCAATGGATTGACAACTTCCTCATTGAGCAATCTTGCTGCCGGAACATATTCGGTAATCGTTACCGATGCAAAAGGTTGTACAAGTACTTCTTCTGCTATAGTAGTTGCAACAGCTTGCAATACAACTGTGAATGTAAAATTATTTTTACAAGGCTTTTATGCAGGCTTAAGCACCATGACTCCAGTATTGGCGAATCAAGGTGTGGGAATAAATTCGTTGGTGACAGATACGATTGAAGTGCAATTGCGAAATACAAATTCACCATATGGTATCGTTGCTACTACAAAAGCAATCTTACAAACTAACGGGAATGCAGTGAGCACATTTCCATTTATTAGTGGTTCATATTATATCGCTATGAAACACCGAAACGGTTTACAAACATGGAGTGCAACACCTGTTACAGTGGGCACATCTCCTATTACCTATGATTTTACAACGGCTTCCAATAAAGCTTATGGAAACAATATGATAGAAATGGAGCCAGGAAAATGGGCCATTTTTTCCGGCGATTTAAATGCAGATGAAAACATCGATTTGGTGGATTACAGTGTCATTGAAACAGATATTAATTTATTTAGCGGAGGATATTTTGCAACCGATCTAAATGGTGATGGTAATGTTGATTTACTAGATGCAACCTTGGCAGAAGGAAATGTGAATGCATTTATTTTTTCAAGTCATCCGTAAAAATAGATAGGGGTATTGAGCAATTGACCAGCATAAAATCCTACCCCAAAATGATAATTTATCAAATAGATTATTAAATTTGTTAAAAATTAATGTGATGACGACAATTGAAATAAAGGAACATCTGATTAGTCAGATTCAAGTTACAGATGACCAAGAAATATTAGAATGGATGTTAGG
>JANNYV010000172.1:0-3781 GCA_031410275.1 Bacteroidota bacterium | reverse complement strand
CGTAAATGCTTGCGTATCAGATAAAGGCGTTGAAGAATAGGTGCCTTGTTTGAAAGAAGGATATCGAATTTGAATCATTCGTTTTGTCGGTAATGCTGTTAATAATGCATTCAGGATATCTTTTCGGTGGTTGTTGTTGGTATTGGTAAGGTCAGTTTCGTTATAACCCCAACCGCCAAACTCAGATTGACTTGTATAATACCATTCGCCCCAAACACCAATAAATCCAGCTTGCATGGCACAGATTACATCTGCATTGGTTTGCAATAGTGGTGTTAGTTGTTGTATGTGTGACAATATTTGTGCTTTGCTGGCATCGCGTTGTGGTGCATCTTCATCACTGGTGTAGGCAAAACGGATAACACATTTGAGTCCTGCATTTCGGATTTTATCAAAATCACTTTGGATATTCGCCAAATAACTTGCGGAAATTGGTGAATTCAAAAAATCTTCCATATAAAAATATCTGAAGATCAGAGTGATATTGTTATTCAACCTATAATTGGTCAAGGTCGTTTGATTCAATCCGTTGTATGGATTGGCATGAGTTGCAGTATACTTATAGAAACCTCTTTCTGGATTTGAAATTACAGCACTTGAAGCAGTATAGGTAACTGTTGACGTTTGGGCATTTCCGGACAGGCACAGAAGTATTCCCATAAGAAATAAAGACTTCTTCATAAGTTTAGTAGGTTAAGATTTATTCAATTTCGGTAAATGTGTTTTGATTTATTGGGGTTAATCAGACACAGGGCAAATTTATATAGATTAAATGCATAAATCATCGACGAAAGTGTTAAAATTTATTATTTCATCGACGAAATGCATGTTTTGAATTTTTATGTAAGAAAATAAATATGTTTTTAACATTTTTAGTAAGATTTGATGTATTAATCGATGTTTTTACTTTTTAACAATCTATTAATTAGTTGTTTATAAGTCTTAATTTGGGAGTAAATTTTAACGTTTATCGATATACTGCAATTCAATTTACGGACTAATTTGAATGATGACTTACAAATAGCGTTGATGCAACAATATTTAAACCTATTTCTATTTTTATTGAACTATAATTTATATTATGTAAAATAAAACAAATTCAAAATAGTTCCTATCTCTTAATACAATACTTTCATGCAATAAACTGTAAAAGATATTTATTTTTTTTAACACTAAGTAACCTTTCACCTGGATAGGTTTCTTATTTTTGTATTCTATATTATGAAGCTTCACTAAAGAAATTAACTATGAATGTTATCGCTGAGCGCATTGCTGATTTTCTTAAAGAATATCCGCCATTTAATAATCTTTCACTCGATGAATTGAAAATTGTCGCAACTAGCATCCGCGTTATCAATTTAGAAAAGCACAAAATTCTTTTTCAGATCAACGATGTCTTGCATGATAGTTTCTATGTTGTAGCTTCTGGCGTGATTAATTTATCGGTAATTTCTGATGCAGAAGAAACTTTATTGAATAAATGCGTTGAAGGCGATGTTTTTGGTTTACGCCCGTTTTTTGCGAAGAACAACTATATGATGACGGCCAAAGCCCGTGAAGAATCAGTTGTTTATGCGATTCCAATTGCAACTTTCCGCCCGTTTGTCGCACAAAATTCAGAAGTTTTAAACTTTTTATTAGAAAGTTTTGCTACAAATTCCAATAATCCAAGCGATCAAAATAAAGGAAAATTGCTTTCTGACAATATTGTTTTTTCTGGACAGCAATCTGAAACACAATATTTTCAATCCTTGTCCTACAATAAAACACCTCTCAAAACTTCGGCGACAAGCCAAGTTAAGGATGTGGCTCAAATGATGACCGATAACTTGGTAAACAGCGTCATTGTCACTGAAAATAATTTTCCAATCGGAATTGTAACTGATACCGATATGCGATCCAAAATTGCCACAGGACGTTTTCCGCTTTCCGCAACGATTGATAAAATAATGGCTTCTCCTGTAACGACAGTCCCTGAGAATGTTTCCTTAGCTGAAGCCCAACTTTTGATGCTAAAAGGCAATGTCAGTCATTTGTGTGTTACTCAAGATGGTTCTGATAAATCTGATATTAAAGGAATTATTGCTGAACATGATTTGATTGTCGCACAAGCCAGCAATCCCGGTATTTTAATAAAAGAAATCAAACGCTCACAAGATGCCAAAGATTTGAAAAAAGTCAGAACAAAATTGGCTGAAATGATTCAAACCTCTATTGCTAAGAATATTCCGCTGTCACATGTCAATAGCATTGCCGGTGAAATCAATCTGGCTATCATTAAAAGGTCGGTCGAATTATCAATTTTAGATCTAGGCTCACCTCCTGCCCGTTTTGCATGGTTATCTATCGGAAGCCAAGGCAGAAAAGAACAATTGTTGTTAACCGATCAGGATCATATTCTGGTATTTGAAGATGTTGCCACAGAAAAGTATAGGGATGTAAAAGATTACTTTCTAAAATTGGCCAAGAAATCGATTGGCTTTTTAGAAAAAGTGGGCTACGAACCTTGTCCAAATGGGCACATTGCGAGCAACATTCTTTGGTGTAAATCGATTACAGATTGGGTAAAACAATATGAAAACTGGATGAACACACCGGGCGAAGTGAGTAATGAAATCAGTAGTATTTTCTTCGATTATGAAATTGCATTCGGAGAAACGAAAATTGAGGAAGTGATCACGAATACCATCTTTAAAAATGTCAAAAAGAACAACTTGTTTTTCGATTACTTAGGCAATGATGCGTTGAGAAAACCAGCACCATTGAGTTTCTTTAAGAAATTTGTACTCGAAGAAGAAGGTGTCAATAAAGATAAATTTGATATCAAAACCAGAGCTTTAATGCCGCTGATTGATGGAGCGCGATTGTTTACGATGAGCAACAATATTAAAGGCATCAACAATACTTATTTGAGATTCAAGCAATTGGCGATGGTCGATCCGAAACATTCTGAGATATTTCTAAATTGTGCCGACGCTTTTCAAACGCTATCAAAATTTCGAGTGCTCGAAGGTTTAAAAAACGACAGTTCTGGACAATATATCAATATTGAGGAGCTTTCCAAAGCCGATAGGGAAATTCTCAAGAATGCGCTCAACCCAATGAAGGAACTCGAAGAACTCATCAAAGATACATTTCAACTGACACAATTTTCTTAAATATATGTTCGATTGGATCAAAAATATCAATAAAGAATATCCTGCATTTTGGAAAGAATACATCTCGAAATTCGAAAATAAGACCTCGCGCTTTGTAGTGATTAGCTGCGAAACAACAGGTTTGAATCCGAGTAAAGACATCATTCTGTCTATCGGAGCCGTAGCTGTTGAGAACAATAGTATTGTTGTTCAGGATAATTTTGAAGTGGTTTTATTACAATACAAGTTCCTGCATGATAACAACATGTCGAATGAATTCATCATCGAAAGTAATCTTCCTAAACTTGGTGAACCTGAAGCGTTACAGGCATTTGTAGATTATATTGGGAACGCTATTCTGGTCGGACACCGCATTCATTTTGATGTTGAAATGATCAACGAGGCACTCTATAAAATGGGTTGCAGTCGTTTAAAAAACGAAGCTTTGGATATTGAAATTATGTATAGAAAACTCAATGACATCACCGACAAACAATTTTCTGTTGATGATTTGTGCAAAGTATTCAAAGTCTCCAAAAGCGACCGATATTCTTCTTCTGAAGATGCTTATACGATTGCGCTGCTGTTTTTTAAACGACTGCAACCCATTTTATAGAGTGCCTCGTTGATCATTTCAACATCAA
>JANNYV010000171.1:0-2042 GCA_031410275.1 Bacteroidota bacterium | reverse complement strand
ATTCCGTATAATAAGGAAATTGAGGTAACAGATGGTCACATAAAATTAATTCCCCGGCCCAAAAACAAATCATCGAACTTATCTATTGATGTCCTTTTCTCTTCCTTAGCGGAAACGCATAAAGAAAATGTCATTGGCGTTGTACTCTCAGGCAGCGCAAATGATGGTACGCGAGGTTTGAAGGAAATAAAACTTGCAGGAGGAATTACGTTTGCCCAGGATGATACTGCTAAATTTAGTAGTATGCCAAAATCAGCCATCGCAGAAGGTGTTGTTGATTTTGTACTATCTCCAAAGGATATAGCGAAGGAGTTAATACAAATTAGCAAGCATCCTTTTGTAAAGAGGGAGCCTCAAAAAATACCGCCTGAAGATGAAATTGAAAACAGCAATCCTGACTTAAAAATTATTCTTCATCTTTTAATGGCTAAAAAAAATGTTGATTTCAGTCATTACAAAATGAATACGATCAAACGGCGTATGCTTCGCAGAATGCTAATCAATAAGTCTAAAACAATAAAACTCTATGCTGAGTTTCTACTTCAAAAAAATAATGAAGTGGACATGCTTTATCAGGATTTGCTAATCAATGTGACTGAATTTTTCAGAGATGCAGAAGCCTTCCTACTTTTAAAAAATACGGTGCTGCCGCGTTTATTGAAAAGCAAAACCGAAGGTGGAACTTTACGTATCTGGGTGGCGGCTTGTGCAACAGGTGAAGAAGTGTATTCGATTGCTATGTTGCTGCATGAGATTCAACAGCACAAATCAATCCAAATTCCATTTCAGATATTTGCTTCTGACCTCAGTACAGAGGCCATCAGCGAGGCCCGTATTGGTGAATATTCCATCCATCAACTTAAAAATGTGTCTCCCAAACGACTTCAACATTTTTTTACAAAAACAAAAGATAAGTATCGCATTGCCAAATCGCTTCGTGATGTATGTGTATTTACCGAGCACAATATTTTAAAAGACCCGCCTTTTTCGCGTATGGATTTTATCAGTTGCCGTAACTTTCTTATTTATTTGGATACGAATGCGCAGAAAAAGGCCATTGCAACTTTTCACTATTCGCTGAATGAGGGTGGCTATTTAATGCTTGGCAAATCAGAAACGATTGGTGCATCAGCGCAACTTTTTTCCGTAACGAATAAAAAATTCAAGTGCTATTCGAGAAAAAAAAATTCAGGATCACACAGAATCCCAGAGCTCTCCTCTTCCGTTTCGAAATTACCACCACATTATGAAGAAACAGATCCTCTCAATAAAAATAGTAAACCAACGTCAATACCTAAAAAAATAATAACAGCGATCAATGGTAATCTCGGGAATGCATTTGATTCTTTTTTACTCTCGCAATACGTACCTGCCAGTGTCATTATCAATCACGATTTGGAAATTCTGCAATTCAGAGGTCCAACATCTTTATACCTGCAGCACTCATCCGGGAAGGCCAGTTTTAATATTTTAAAAATGGCCCATGTCGAAATTACGTTTGAATTGCGCAATGCAATTCATCATGCCATTAAAACAAAACAAACCGTATATAAGACCGGTATTGAAATGAACCGGGATGCAAACGGCAATGCCTCACAAATCATTAATTTGGAAGTATCTCCGATAAAAATAGACGGTGAGGAACCATTATTAGTCATCATTTTCACTAGTCAGCAAATAGAAATATTGGAGCATGTTGCTGATGGTAAATATCCAATTGATAGACAGGAAAAAAAGAATTCAATTGCAAAAGACCGTCGAATTAAAAAATTAGAAGAAGAACTTGCTTCTACCCGTGCGGACATGGGCACTATCACGTATGATCAGGAAGCAGCCAATGAAGAATTGCAAAGTGCCAATGAAGAAATTATTTCCAGCAATGAAGAATTGCAAAGTTTAAATGAAGAGTTAGAAACATCCAAAGAAGAAATAGAATCAACGAATGAAGAACTCATCACAACCAATCAAGAACTTCATTCCCGTATTTAGCAAGAATGGCTTCGTAATAGGCATATAACTCTTCTACTTGCTGAATACGGGAA
>JANNYV010000170.1:0-1508 GCA_031410275.1 Bacteroidota bacterium | reverse complement strand
TTTTTTTTGGAAGGTCAGATAATAGCGCCAATCTTTGTGTTGTGCGTCATGCTATGGCGACAGTCTTCAACTCAAAAGAGTGACAACACATTACTAATATGATTTTAGTCTTCGACACTGAAACAACAGGATTGCCAATAGATATCAATGCTGATATTAATGATTTAGACAACTGGCCAAGGATGGTACAGATTGCCTGGATTCTATTTGATTTAAACGGAAACAGGATTTCAGGCAAAGATTATATTATCAAACCAGACAATTTCAGCATTCCATTTGAAGCAACCGAAATTCACAATATAACAGATGAAATTGCCGAACAATATGGCGAAGATTTAGATGAAGTAATGCAAGAGTTCATTAATTGTTTAAATAAGTCCATGCTTATTGTCTCACATAACATGGCATTCGATGAAAAAATTGTGGGCTCTGAAATAATAAGATTAGGATATGATAATATTCTAGAGCATAAAGGAAAAATCAGTACTATGGAAAGTTCATAGGACATTTGATCTAAAGATGGATTGTATGGAAATAAATATCCAAAGCTTTCTGAACTCTATGAAGCTTTATTTTCCGAAGACTATTTAGAAACACACAATGCAGTAGAAGATGTTGCAGCAACTGCTAAATGTTTTTGGGAACTTATAAGTTTAAATATCATATCGCTGGACACGGACAGTAATAAAGAATATACTCCAAGATTTATCGTAAACAAGGACGCTGTCTACAAATCACCAGTACTAAATTTATCAGAGCAACCACTATATTCTTTGCCTCACTTAATTCCTTACAGAAAAGGTAATATTTGGGGGTATTGTAACGAATATAAAAGGGTGATTATTGATTGTGATTTTTCTGAGGCTTTGCCGTTTTCTGAAAAACTGGCCCGTGTAATGAAAAAAGGAAAGTACGGCTTCATAAATGAAAATGGCAAAACAGTAATTTCTTTCAAGTATGATTGGGCAAGTAATTTCAATGAAGGGTTTTCAAGAATACATATTGGCGGCATGAGAATGCATCATGGTTGGGAGCATGAGAAATATGGGTTTATCAACAAATCTGGTAAAGAAGTTATCAAATGCGAATATGATGACGCATTGAATTTTTCTGATGGATTTGCCGCTGTTCGTAAAAATGGTAAATGGGGATTTATAAATTATAAAGGAGAAGAAGTTATTCCTTTTCAATTCGACGGAGCTTCGAGTTTCACAGACGGGTTAGCTCCTGTTCAAATAGATTACAAATATGGCTTCATTAATAAAGAAGGAAGGATTATTGTACCTTTTGAATTTGATTACGCATATCAATTTTCTGAAGGCTTAGCTTGCGTTAGCTTGGACAATACAAGTGGACTCATAAATAAATCAGGTGAATTAATTGTTTATTCTAATGAAAAATATATTGTGGGAAGTCCAAGTGAAGGAATGATTGTAGTTGAGAAAGGAGACCCAGATTCACCCGATTGTCAATATGGATTTTTAAATTCAGAATGGGAATTAGTTATT
>JANNYV010000169.1:0-4699 GCA_031410275.1 Bacteroidota bacterium | reverse complement strand
AAAATCTAAACTCTCTACTCTCAACTCTCAACTCTCAACTCTCAACTCTCAACTCTCAACTCTCAACTCTCAACTCTCAACTCTCAACTTACAACTCTCAACTTACAACTCTCAACTTACAACTCTCAACTCTCAACTCTCAACTCTCAACTTACAACTCTCAACCAGCAAACTGCAACTAAAAACATCTAACAACTAAAAAAATATGCCTAAACATAAATTACCAAGGAAAAGCACGCATATCGATATGACTGCGATGTGCGATGTGGCGTTCCTGTTGCTGACATTCTTCATGTTGGCTACCAAGTTTAAGCCCGACGAACCGGTTGTGGTGAAAACACCTTCATCAATTTCTGATGTCATTATGCCGGAAAATTCAATCCTATTAACAGTTGATCCGGCAGGCAAAGTATTTTTTGACTTCGATAATAAAAGCGCCAAAAAATTATTAATTAATTCTGTGAATGAAGCTAAAGGATTGAATTTAACAGAAGAAGAAAAAGCAACGTTTGTGAATGGCGCTTCCTTTGGATTACCCTTTAGTCAAATGAAAGCATATTTGGGAGTTGCACCAATGGATCAAAAGAAATATACCTTCACCGGTATTCCAATTGATACTTCGTATATGGCTTCTTCAAATGAATTAGGGTATTGGGTTGTTGCTGCCCGTTATGCAGCACAAATGTCTGATACAAGCAAACCTTCTTCGGTTTGTATTAAATGCGATGCATCGACTCCATATCCAAAAATCAGAGACGTTATAAAAACATTGACTAAAAATGAAATTACTAATTTCAATTTATTGACTTCATTAGAAGCCATTCCTTCAGGAACAGCAGCCTTTGAAGATAAGAAGAAAGAAGATGCAGCTAAATCTCACTAATTTAAACTCAATTAAAACCGATAAGACATGGCAGAAATAGATCACTCAGGTGGGGGCAAAAAGAAAGGCCCCGGCGTCAAAAAAGGAAAAAAATTATCAACCAGAATTGATCTTACTCCAATGGTAGATCTTGGATTTTTATTAATCACATTCTTCATTTTTACAACCACCATGAGTAAGCCAAAGACCATGGATATAAAAATGCCTACAGAGAAAAAGATGGACATTGATAGCTTGAATAAAGTAAAAGATTATACCGCTATGACCGTTCTCTTAAGTAAAGAGCATCGTGTATACTATTATCTTGGTATAGGAAGTGATGAAATGCATCCGCCGAAAGTTGAAGTCACTTATTTTCAACCCAATCATGGCATCCGACAAGCCATTATGGATTTACGAAAAAAAGTATACGAAGAACGAATGAATGGTGCTGCGGGACATGACCCAATAAAAGATGAACCAACCATTTTAATCAAACCAGATTCTACCAGTCAGTATGAAGATATGGTAAACATATTAGATGAGATGACCATTAATGGCATCAAAACGTATGCATTGGTCGACATTTCAGAACAGGACAGGGAGTTCATCAGCAAAACAGAAGAAGCTAATGGCGGCAATTAATTTTATGGAATTAAAAATGAAAGACATCAACGGAAAAAATTTACAATATGGAAACTAAAGACATTTTAAAATCAGACGTTCTCGATATTATTTTTGAAGGAAGGAACAAAACATACGGAGCCTACGAGCTTCGAAAGAATTATAAAAAAAGAGTCCGGAATTCTCTCATCGGTTGTTTAGTAGGTGTTGGTGTATTAGCCAGCATTCCTGTCATCGCGAGTTTCATGAGTAAAATCCCGGACCATAAAGTTAAACTTGTAAAAGTAACTGACCTTAAACCACCTCCTCCGGCTGACCCTAAAAAGCCACCTCCACCACCTCCTCCTCCACCACCTCCACCAGTAAAACCTCAAGTGAAGTTTACGCCTCCTATTATTAAAAAAGCTGAGGAAGTAAAAGAAGAAGAGAAGCCACCTGAAAAAGAAGAATTAAAAGATAAAATTTCAAGTGATGTAAATGCAAAAGGCGACCCTGATGCAAAACTTGAAGCACCAACAATCGCTGAAAAACCTGCAGACGTTGAACCAGTAAAAGCTCCTGTAGATGAAGTGTTTGAATTTGTAGAACAAGAAGCCGAATTTCCTGGTGGAGATGAAGCAAGAGAAAAGTATTTGAGAGAACATTTCAATTATACCAATAGTGCAAAAGACCAAGGTATTACCGGTAAAGTTGTATTGGGTTTTGTAGTGCGCTCAGATGGTTCTATTACAGATGTGAAAGTATTACGCAGCCTTGGATATGGCTTGGATGAAGAAGCAGTAAGGGTTGTGAAAAGCATGCCACATTGGAAACCGGGCAAACAGAACGGTAAGCAAGTATCATCTAATTTTACGTTGCCATTTGATTTACGTTTAGATGAATAAGCTAACATAATTATTAAAAAGAAGCTGTCGTGATTGGCAGCTTTTTTTATGGAACGATTTTTGGAGGTATTGTAAAGGATAGAATACGAAGTGTCAATATCTTTCATCCTTCAATTTTTACTCTTTAACCGATAAATAATGGATTTATTATAATTTTTAATTACGTTTGTACAAAATAAAACATACAGATCATGAGTTTATTGAATAGTCTTCTTCTTAGTATGCCCGGTGGCTCAGAATGGATAATCATTGTACTGGCAGTGTTGGTGTTATTTGGTGGTAGAAAAATACCGGAATTTATGCGAGGTCTTGGAAAAGGTATGCGTGAATTTAAAGATGCCAAAGACAATATCAAAAGTGAAATTGAATCAGGCATGAAGGACAAAGAGTAAGGTGCGGTTGTAATTTTTTTGTATCATTTATTTTTAAACCCTGGAATGAATAAAACAAGTAACTTTTTAGTTTTATATATGACTATCTTTCTTCTGTTCAGCATACATATTTTATGCTCGGCTGAACGAAAAGACAGTGTGACTATTATTACCATTACAGACCCCACCCTAATTCCTAAAAATGCAATTATTCAGCGAAAAGAATTAGTGTGCACAGACAGTTGCCGTTTTGTGCAAAAGCCTGTGATTAAAGACTTAAGCGAAAAGCCGAAATACTATTCCAGTTTAAAAGTAAACAAGTCTATTTACGGAACCTATACTGATTATATTATTGACTATGTGAGGAATTATTATATCAATCATGGTGAACGTATCGCCGCCATCAAGTTGAGAAACAAAGGATACTTTTCATTGATTGATAATGTAATGAAACGGTATGGTGTGCCTAAAGAAATGAAATCATTAGCCATCATCGAATCAGCGATGAATTGTAATGCTGTATCACCTGTAGGCGCTGTTGGTCCTTGGCAATTTATGGCCGGCACTGCAAAAGATTTAGGCTTACGTGTTGATCAGAATATAGATGAGCGAAGAGATTTTTATAAAAGTACCAATGCAGCGGCCCGATATTTAAAACAACTACACGGTATATTTCACGATTGGTTTTTAGTTATCGCTTCATACAATTGTGGCCCAGCTCCTGTATTGAGAGCTATTAATAGCGGTATCGGAAATAGTTTTTGGGATATTAAACCTAGGCTTCCAAAGGAAACACAAAATCATGTGATGGCTTTTATTGCAACGGCCACTTTTTTAGATAAAGTATTTAATGTATTAGGCTTAGGCGAAATTCCAAAAGGAGCTAAAGCACCTAAAGCTGATTTCTCAGCATTTAAAAATAAGTCATTCCCTTCTGAAGATGATGAAATTGATGTTGCCAATAACGATGATAAAGACAAGCCAAAATTCTCCCCAGCCGAAGTCGAAAAAATGGCGGTATTAAAAGTAAAAGGGATGTATACGATTCGTGGCATTGCCAAAGTATTAGATGAAGATCCTGTAAGGCTTAAACGTTGGAACCCCGGTTTCGATACAGAGATTGTAACTACCCAAACCCCTATTCATCTTCGAATTCCTATTGACAAATTAGAACAGTTTATTATTTTAAAAGATAAAATAATGACAGAATCTAGGAAAGCTTATTAACGAATGCCGCGTTACTTTTTGGAAGTCAGTTATAAAGGAACTTTGTTTAGTGGTTTTCAATGTCAGGAAAATGCTCGTACTATTCAAGGTGAAATTAATACCGCCTTACAGATTATTCTCAAAGAAGAAATTACAACTACAACAGCTAGTCGCACTGATGCCGGTGTACATGCCAATCAAAATTATTTGCATCTCGATTGCACCATGAATATGACTGATAAAATGTTGTACAATCTCAATGCTATTTTGCATGACGATGTTGTACTTCATACTATTTATTTAGTGACAGATACTAATCATTCACGTTTCGATGCCGTTTCGAGAGAATATGATTATTATATTATTCAACACAAAAATCCATTTCTAAAAGACACTTCCTATTTCCATCCACTCGCATTAGATATTAATAAAATGAATGCCGCTGCTCAATGTTTATTACAAACAACCGATTTTTCTTCGTTTGCCAAACGTCATAGTGATGTAAATAATTTTAATTGTAATCTTATTTCAGCGAATTGGGTATTGAATAACCAAAATCAAATAGTGTTTCATGTTAAATCAAATCGTTTTTTGCGAGGCATGGTGAGAGCTCTTGTCGGCACACAACTTCTTGTTGGCAGAAATAAAATTTCATTACAAGAGTTTGAAGATATTATTCTTGCCAAGGATTGTACTCAGGCCGATTTCAGTGCACCTGCTCAAGGACTTTTTTTACGAAATGTAAATTACCC
>JANNYV010000168.1:0-2403 GCA_031410275.1 Bacteroidota bacterium | reverse complement strand
CGCACGCAATGATCCACGGCGCATAGCGATTATTTCCCTGGTTGTTGCCGGACAAGATATACACGGTTTAAAGAAATTGAATTTCAATAATGCCTTCAAAGACCCTTCTTTCATGCGAGAAAAATTGGTCAATGATTTTTTAATTGCACATAATATACCCGCACCGCGTACCACCTATTGCAATGTGTATATGAATGGGCAGCTTTGGGGATTGTATGATATACTTGAAGAAGTGGATGATGAATTTTGCAAACATTGGTTTAACAATAATGATGGCAATCTTTTTAAAGGTGATCCACATGGCGATTTGAAATGGAAGGGAAGTGCCACACAATCATTGTACGAAACAGAATATGAATTGAAAAATAATTCAACAGCAAACAATTGGTCCGACTTAATTTCATTGATAGATGTGCTTAATAATACACCTTCCGCCAATCTTCAAACTGCCTTGGATGCAAGATTCAATACGTCAAGTTTTGTAAAACAATGGGTTATCTATAATATGTTTTCGAGCTTAGATTCCTATGTTGGGAGTGGGCACAATTATTATATTTATCATGATACAATCAGCAATAAATTTCAATGGATCGCTTGGGATAATAATGAAGCATTCGGAAGTTTTAAAATCAGTTTAACCACAACACAATTAAAAAATTTAGATATTTATTATTTGTCAAACCCAACAGGAAAACCACTATGTAACAATATGCTAAACAACACGTATTATAAAGCACTCTACAATGATGCCTACTGCGAACTGAAACAAGATTTCAGCAATGCCTATTTTGATACTAAAATTGATTCAATAAAAAATGTCATCCAAGCAAGTGTATATGCCGATCCTAAAAAGTTTTATACCAATACCATGTTCGACTCGAGTTTCAATTATGACCTTAACATTTCAGGGCCAAGCGGATTGACCGTCTTTGGATTAAAGAATTTTATTGCGACTCGCTCATCTGCTATTACTGCAAGCTTCGCAAGTAATAGTGTGATCTGTTGGTCAACAGAAACATCAGACATTAAAGAGGATGAGAATAAAATAAAATTATTTCCCAACCCTACAGGAGACATGCTGACCATTCAGTCAACATCACCTATTCATGAGATAAAAATATTGGATATCACCGGAAAAATTATCTTGCGGCAAAATACTTCTAGTCTGCTGACAACATCTGTCAATCTTGAAGGAATATCCTCAGGGCTTTATCTGATAGAAATAAATCATAAGAATCGGTATAGAATTCTGAAATAGGTTATCAATTTTTAAAGCCGAATTAACACTCTTATTGTATAATAGTTTTGACTGAATCAGCCGTATACGCATACCTTTGCGGACATTATGAAACTTTACTTGTCCGTTATTTTTATTTTTATAACCTCCGGCATCTTTGCGCAGGAAGCAACGCTCACTGGTATTGTAAATGATGCCGGCAAAAAAGCAGGAATCGAATTTGCCACGATTATATTGCGAAGCAACGCTGATAGTACAAAAATTCTTGGCACAACTTCCAAGGAACAAGGAAGCTTCATACTTAAAAAAATTCCATACGGGAACTATACCATCACCATTTCGTATGTTGGTTACAGCCCGAAGATTTTTGAAAACTATGCTATCAATAAAAGTGACATTGAACTAGGTAAAACTAGTTTGCAACAAAGTGGCGAAAATTTAAAAGCCATTAATATAACCGGTGAAAAGAACACCATTGAATTAGGCATCGATAAAAAAACATTTAATGTTGACAAAAATATTACAGCAGCCGGAGGCTCCGCAAGTGACCTATTAAAAAATGTACCATCGGTAAATGTTGATATGGACGGCAACGTCAGTATTCGAGGTAAAGACAATGTAACATTATTGGTTGACGGGAAACCTTCCGCCATGTTTGGTACTGACCCTCAAACGGCATTACAATCTATTCCTGCCTCAAGTATTGAAAGTATTGAAGTGATTACAAACCCTTCCTCAAAATATGAAGCACAAGGTATGAGTGGCATACTCAATATCATTTTAAAGAAGGACCGCAAGACCGGTTACAATGCCATGATAAATGCTGGCATCTCCTCACCTTATAAATTGAATGGTGGCATTAACTTAAATGCAAATATTAAGAAGTGGAATGTGTTCCTGAATGCAAATGGTCGAACATCAAAAACATGGGAAGAAACCACCAACAACAGAGATACCTACGACAATAATAATACCTATAGTTCGTTTACACATAATGACAGAAAGCCTTTACACGGCTTTGCTAATTTGGGCGCTGACTATACCATTGATAAATTTAATAAAATAACATTGAGCGAAAATATTTTCAACGCAAAAATGAGAGGCCATAGTTTGAATACGATTGAGAACGAAGTGAATTATCAAACATTACTTTCGAAACAAGTCCG
>JANNYV010000167.1:0-3216 GCA_031410275.1 Bacteroidota bacterium | reverse complement strand
ATAATATTAAAATTATTAGTTTAAGTAATTACAATGCCTTGCTTGAATTATGTTTAGAAAAGAAAACAATTTCTGAGGAAGATAGTCAACACTTAAAAAAATGGAGAGAGAACCCGGGCGGATGGGGATAAATAAATTACTTATTTTCGGGTAAACTAAACATTTAATGAGAAAAATAAACTTGTATTGTATTTTGTGTTGCGGCAACGATTGCAGCATAAAGCCCGCACCAGGCGCTTTGGCGTGGATGGATCCTGACGTTTACAGTTAGGACATGTGTGCCGCCCAAACTATTCACACGAAATTTTTAGTATAGCCTTATTTTCAGACATTTTTTTGCATTCGAAACAGAATCTGTTCGTACTATAATCTAAAAAGTCTATAACGTTTACTGCAAAGGCAAACATATAATAGCAGAAAACATCGTGTTCGATACGAAACAATAGTAGGTATTTTCATACAAACACGATGCAAGAAAAATAGGTTGTTTGCAGTTTACTGTGGTTATTTACTTACACTTTTCAACATCATTTCTCAATATTAATTCTCGACCAATCTCTTCAACTTCGTTTTATATGCTTCGTATTTAAATAATGGTTCCAACATCAGTAAATTTGACGGGTCCGAAGTGAGAGGAAGAATAAATTTAGCGAGAGAGAATCGTCCGTATTGTGTTTCAAAAAGTTCAGCCATCGAATAAACTTGTGCTGAACTGAAACAACCTGATACTATTGTCTTTTTAATCAATAATAGTTTTGCTTCATCATCATCTTTGCTTTGCATTCTATCGAGGATTCCTTTTACATCCTCATCGGCAGCAACCCGTGTGCAGTTTGATACTCGTACAGTCTTTGCAGGAATTACCTTTTGCTCATCTTCCTTTGGCAATATATTTTTTGCAACTGTAATTACTGTATCTTGTTTTTTGATGTCTGAAGAAATATTTGCTTCAACTACTTTTACAGAATCCTTTGCTAATTCAACTGCAACTTGCTTTGCATTTTCTTCTTCTATTTTTTTATTCTTCCTGCGTTCTTTTCTAGAGACATCCGAATGACCATCCTCGACTGAATCAATTTCATTTTTTTTCAACTCCAATTTCAATTCAGTTGGTTTAAAAAAATTGATTCGATTTTTGTCAGTACTAAGCGCAAGATTAACGGGCGAATTTGTTTGAATTACTTTTCCGTCATTCACAATGTCTATCAGGTAAAATTTATTTTCCTCTGTTTTACCTAATCGAAAACCATAGGATGAATTTGCTTGCACATCGACAGTAAATTTCTGCTTCTCAAAATTTGAGTTGACAAATGTGATATCAATATTCTTTTCTCCCGGCTCAGTAAAGCTAAGGATAGTATAACTTTTGCCAAGTTTTACAACTTCTTTCTCCTGGCTGATTACATTAAAGGGAATACCCTTGATACCCTCAATATACACATACGAATTTTGTGCAGTTGAATGGATTGCCAAGAACAATAAAATAAAAAATAGATTAACCTGTTTCATTCTTTTTTGAGAGCTAATAGCCAATGGCTGTTCGCTATTAGCTTTATACAAAATACGAATTCAAATCTTTGCTGCCGCATAATAAATATCCATATAAAATATCAACAGCTATTCAAATATCATCAACACCTGTCCTTTCTCAACAGTTTCTTTTTCTTCTATCTGAATGTCCTTAATTG
This sequence comes from Bacteroidota bacterium, assembly GCA_031410275.1. GTDB lineage: Bacteria > Bacteroidota > Bacteroidia > Chitinophagales > Chitinophagaceae > OLB11. The sequence goes on along the minus strand of JANNYV010000167.1, from coordinate 1,528 downwards.
TTACATCAGCTGCGGCTTTAAAGACATTTTCCATTTTCATCGCTTCTAATATCAATAAGGGCTCTCCTGCTTTCACTTGGTCACCTTTGGCCGCTAAAACTTTAATAATCAAACCGGGCATCGGTGCTTTTAGATGATTTATTTTTTTTTGACTACCATTGTTTATACCCAAACTTTCAAGCAACAAATCAATCGGTTCTTTTAACTGAACTGCATATTTTTTCCCTTCCACTCTTACAATGACCTGCTTATTTTCCTTATCAAATTTCACCAAATCAGCCTCACTCTTTTTTCCATCTAAGGTCAATATAAAACTCCCAGATGCAGTTTGTGAAAATTGTATGTCACGCAATTTACCATTTACAGACGTTTCCTTCCCCGGAATAATTTCAACTTGATGCTGAGCAATTGATGCTTTATACATACTTAGCTTCTATTGATTTTGTTGTTGACGAGGAACCTTCATGGCTAACTCCTGAATGATTGGCATTATTTTATTATACACATCTTCCCTGCCATTTTGCTTAGCATTCCCTGCTATATTTTGCAACACAGACAAATCGAATTGCGCGGCACCGGCCCCTTCACTCTTGGTTGGCAAACTTTCCATATAGGCAATATCATCTTTTGCCTGTTTAATAAATTGATCCACCATTTTCTTACTTTTCACCGTATCACCCGCCATGATATATGACATGCATAAATAAATATTGCCAATATTTTCATTATCCTGTGAAATGATATAAGGCAATGATTTATCCGAAATACTATTATATACTTTATCTAAAATTTTTAACGCATCTTCTTTTCTATTACCCCTTGTCAATGCGTCTGCAGTCATACTCGCAAAACGTCGGTTCGTACTGGCCATACGACGGTTGGTTTGATCAAGATAAATTCCATGTTCACAATTTCCAAATTGGAATTTATTTAAATACAAATCCACACATTTACTTTCATTCACACGCAATGGAGAAATAATTTTCGAACCCGGTGTTCTCACCGGAATTAATTTGTAGGCCCAACCTTCTAATTGCAAATATTCTTCAAGACCTTCGTAATGATCAGGGTCAATAGAATTTGCAAAATAAATGGGTCGCTTCCAGGCATTGGCTGCAAGAATATTTAAGATCGCCAAATCATTTTTGTAGGCTACATTTTTAGGCATACTAAATTGAACTTGATCAACAATAACTGAGGTATCGCCCGCTGCCAATACATTATTTTTTCTGACAAGTTCCTTATCAACCGGAATAAAAAAGTTTTTAATAGGGAAATAATTCGCCGCTCCTCCACCGTTTGTCGGCATAGTAGAATTCGCTCCATCGTCACCTACAAAATTTAAAACCTCTGTCAGATTTACATATTTATCCTGCGCAATTGATTTATTATCGAGGTATTGGATATAATCTCTTTTTTGTCCGCGATATTGTTCCGACTTCCATATTAAAGGAACCGCAGCCGTTTTATTGACAGCTCTGCTCAATTGGTCGATATACCAATCGATACCTAATAAACTGATATTAAT
>JANNYV010000166.1:0-10234 GCA_031410275.1 Bacteroidota bacterium | reverse complement strand
ACATGGTACAGGTAAAACAAAAAAAGTATTGGTATTATGTCCACCCGAAAAAGAAGCGGAAGCAACTGCTGCCGGTGCTGACTTTGTTGGATTAGATGAGTATGTTGCCAAAATTGAAGGTGGTTGGACCGGTGTTGATGTGATTATTGCAACGCCTTCAGTGATGCCGAAAATTGGTAAATTGGGTAAAGTATTAGGGCCACGTAACTTAATGCCGAATCCGAAAACAGGAACTGTTACAAATGATGTTGCCGGTGCAGTGAACGAAGTGAAAGGTGGTAAAATTGCTTTCAAAGTTGACAAGACAGGTATCATTCATGCTTCTATAGGTCGTATCTCTTTCGAGCCTAAAAAATTACAAGAGAATACACAAGAATTAATCAATGCAATTGTGCGTTTGAAACCATCTTCTTCCAAAGGTGCTTACGTACGAGGTATCAGTCTTGCGACTTCAATGAGTCCGAGTTTGATAATTGACACAAGAACTGCATTAAATTAATTCAACTAAAAAAAATATTACAATGACAACAGATCAAAAAAATAAAGCAATTGAAGTATTGAAAGAGAAATTTTCTCAGTACCACAATTTCTATATCACCAATACAGAATCGCTGACAGTAGCACAAACAAACAAATTACGCAGTCTTTGTTTCGACAAACAAGTAGAAATGAAAGTGGCGAAAAATACCATGATTGTAAAAGCATTGCAACAATTGGATGCTGAAAAATATAGTGGTATCATGGATGCGTTTCATGGCGTAACTGCTTTGATGTTTAGCGAAAGCCCGAAAGAACCTGCTCTTTTAATCAGTTCTATCCGTTCTGAATTTAATATTGATAAACCTTTATTGAAAGCAGCATTAATCGGAGAAGAAATTTATTTGGGTAATGAAAGCTTAATTGCTTTACGCAATATCAAAACGAAGAACGAATTAATCGGTGAGGTGATTGGTTTATTAAAATCACCATTATCACGTGTATTATCGGCCCTTCAAAACAGACCGGAATCAGGCGACGCACCTCAAGCAGCTGCGGCGGTTGCAACAGAAGCTGCTCCGGCAGCAGAAACGGCAGCTCCTGAAACTCCAACAGAAGCAGCACCTCCTGCAACAGACGCAAGCGAAACACCTGCGGCTGAATAAAAAACGGCTTCCAAGCTTCATCATATAACAACAATTATTTAAATCATTAAAAAAAATTAATCATGGCAGACATAAAAAATTTAGCTGAAACCTTAGTAGGCTTAACAGTAAAACAAGTACAAGAATTAGCAGACGTATTAAAAGCTGATTACGGTATCGAACCGGCAGCAGTTGCAGCAGCTCCTGCAGCAGGTGGTGGCGCAGCAGCCGTTGAAGAAAAAACATCATTCACGGTGGTATTGAAATCAGCAGGTGCAGCAAAACTTGGCGTGGTAAAAGTGGTAAAAGACTTGACCGGCTTAGGCTTGAAAGAAGCGAAAGACTTAGTTGACGGTGCTCCGGGCAATATCAAAGAAAATGTTGATAAAGCTACAGCAGATGATATCGCAACGAAGTTGAAAGACGCAGGTGCTGATGTTGAGATTATCTAGTACAAGATAAGAGATTAGAGACGTGAGATTAGAACTATGCAACCCGCATAACTTCCTTAATTCATAACTTCTATACAAAAATAATAAACCTACAGGCTTAATGCTTGTAGGTTTTTTTTATAGAAGTCCAACAATATAAAAAGTATATCTTTATATTCTAAAATTTTGGGCCATGAAAAAAATAGTCCTCATTTTTATTGTAGTGTTTGGTAGTGCCAGAATGAAGGCTCAGGTATCATTTTCTCCGGCGGTGAGTTTTTTAACTGGAGGAATTTCACCAACATCAGTCTGCATAGCAGATTTTAATAACGATGCTAAGCTAGACCTAGTAATAGCAAATGATGGCTCAGCAAATGTATCAATATTGTTAGGTGATGGAGGAGGTAATTTTGGACCCCCAGTAACTTTCCCTATTGGAGTTTATACCATTGCAGCTATCAATGGAGATTTTAATGAAGATGGGAAACAAGACATCGCAATAACAACTGTTTCTGATAGTGTCCTTATAATGTTAGGTGATGGTTCAGGCAGTTTTTCTCCTTCAATAAGTTATATGGCGGGACAAATGAATTTATCAATTGTTGTTGCAGATATTAACGGCGATAATCATGTAGATTTAATTACTGCTGATCCTTATTCAAATAATGTAGCGGTTTTATTTGGCAATGGTGCAGGTGTCTTTAGTGCAGCAGTAAACTTTATGGTAGGTACATTTCCATATTCAATTTGCTTTGCGGATTTTAATCATGATGGTAAAATAGATTTGGCGAGTGCAAACAAGGGCTCACAAAGTGTCTCAATCCTAAAAGGTAATGGTGCAGGAAGTTTTAGTCCGGCAACAAACTTATATATTGGAAACTCCCCCTCTTCAATAGTAAGTGCTGACTTTGACAAAGATGGGAATACAGATATTGCTACTGCGAATGATTCTTCGGGTAACGTTTCAATTTTGTTTGGAGATGGTTTAGGAAATTTCAATTTAGGTGGGACAAATGCTGCAGGGGCGGGTTCATTTTCTATTACACAAGGCGATTTTGATGGTGATGGAAATATTGATTTAGTAACTTGTAATTACACCTCATCAACTGTTTCAGTTTTGTCAGGAGATGGTATAGGTGATTTTGGAATGCCCGTAAATTTTGCCATTAGCGGTAATACTTTAATTGATTTTTCGATTATAGCAAATGCTGATTTGAATGGTGACGGCAAATTGGATATAGTTGCATCCCCGGGTATAAATCAAGGGCACATAAATATTTTATTAAACAGCACCAATCCAAATGAAATTTATGAAGTAATATCTTTTAATAATATGATGACTATCTCTCCGAATCCTTCAACCGGAGAATTCAACATAGCACTTTCGAATGATATTAGTAATACAAGTATAGAAATTTATAATGGTGTTGGTGCATTAATTTATAGAAAAGAAAATGCAACTGAGTGTAATGCCATCAACATAAACAAAGAAGCGAAAGGGTTGTATCTTATTCATGTTATTCGTGATGAAAAAATAATTTCTTCGCAAAAAGTGATGAAGGAATAATAGAGGTTATTAAAGGAAACACTTTATTGGAGGGCTTCACTTGAAGCGAAGCCTTCCATAAAAAATAGAAAAAAATATTATCTTGCAACATCTCCCGCTTATGGAGAATGAAAATTTAACTATTTTAATAACAGACAATGGAAACAATTTCAATGAAGTATGCAGCAATAAAAAATTTTGTTGGCGGGAAATTTATTGAGAGCAACGCAACTAAATTTTTAGATGTTGTGTCGCCTATTGATGGCTCCTTGTTATCTGTTGTTCCACTTTCATGTAAAGAAGATTTGGATGAAGCTGTTCTTATTGCACAGAACGCATTTGAAACATGGTCAGTCACATCTATTAAAGAAAGGGTGCAGATTTTTTACCGTTACAGAACACTATTAGAAAGAGATATGGTTGAACTTTCTCAGCTGGTGCAAGAAGAAAATGGGAAGACATTTGATGAAGCCAAAGCAGAAATTGAAAAAAGTATAGAGTTGACAGAATTTGCCTGTTCACTTCCTCAATTAATCGGAGGCGAAATATTAGAAGTGAGTAAAGGCGTTGAATGCCGTACAGATTATTGCCCGATTGGTGTGGTGGCTTCTATTGTGCCATTTAATTTCCCTAGCATGGTTCCCAATTGGACCATTCCAAATGCAATTGCATTAGGTAATACCATGATTTTAAAGCCATCAGAAATTGTTCCATTGAGTGCAATAAAAATTGCGGCCTTACTAAAAGAAGCAGGGTTACCTGATGGTGTATTAAATATAATTAACGGGGACAAAGAAATAGTTGAAGCCATATGTGATCATCCGGGTATTGAAGCCGTTTCGTTTGTCGGGTCTACGAAGGTTGCCAAGTTGGTTTATGCAAGAGCGTCAGCAAATTTTAAAAGAGTATTGGCATTGGGTGGCGCTAAAAATCATCTCATTGTTTTACCTGATGCACAACCTGCAATGACCGCTTCGAATGTTGCGGCATCCATGTCGGGTTGCGCCGGGCAACGTTGTATGGCAGCGTCTGCAATGGTCGCCGTTGGAAATGTAGATCATATTATTTCTCAAATTTGTATTGAAGCAAAGAACATTATCCCCGGTGAAAATTTGGGTGCTGTGATTTCTAAAGCGGCAAAAGAGCGTATCGAAAAATATATTTCAGAGGCAGAGGCACAAGGGGCAAAAATTTTATTGGATGGTCGAAATACAATTGTGCAAGGAAAGGAAGATGGATTTTATGTAGGACCAACTGTCATTGATTTTGTAACACCTGATATGCGTGTAGCTAAGGAAGAAATTTTTGGCCCGGTAATTTCTATCATGAGAGTAAAAAATATTGACGACGCGTTGGCAATCGAAAATGCAAGTCCTTATGGAAATGCAGCCGCTGTGTTTACGCAAGATGGTGGTATTGCACGTTATATTATCGATCATGCAAGTGCCGGTATGATTGGTGTGAATATTGGTGTGCCTGTGCCGCGTGAACCATTTTCATTTGGTGGATGGAATGATTCGAAATTTGGCGTAGGTGATTTGACCGGAAAAAGCTCCATTGCCTTTTGGACAAAATTGAAAAAGACAACAACAAAATGGAATGCTGAAGCGAGGACAAATTGGATGTCTTGATGTTCGATGTCCGAGAATTGATGTTCGATGTTCGGAATGCAAAAATAAGTTGGTCGTAAACAGTTAGAAGTAAACAGTAAATAGTAGGTAGTAAGCAGTAGCGTCAAAATATTGACTTAGCCAATAACTCAATAACTCATTAACCCAATAACTCAATACCCTATTAACTCGCAACTCTCAAACTCGCTAACCCCTTAACTCTTTAACCCCTTAACAGAACCATGAACGAATCAAAAACTATCATTCAAAATAATCTTGATTACACTTTATTTTCATGGAGTAAACAAAAAAACATTTCGCCCATCGCTGTAAAATCGGGTAAGGGGGTTTATTTATATGATTATGATGGTAAACGATATCTCGATTTTTCGAGCGGCTTGATGAATGTCAATATTGGACATGGTCATCAACGCGTAACCGATGCAGTGGTGAAACAAATGCAGGAGATTAGTTATGTGACTCCAAGTTGTGTGACCAAAGTAAGAGGTGAACTTGGAAAAAAACTGGCCTCTATTACACCTGAAGGTTTGAATAAAACCTTGTTTACGGTATGCGGTGCAACAGCTATCGACAATGCTATTAAATTAGCAAGATTGTATACGGGCCGTCATAAAATTATTGCACGGTATAGAGCTTTTCATGGTGCGAGTTATGGTGCCATGTCGGCCGGTGGTGACCCGAGAAAGTTGCCGGCGGATAGTCAACAGGCTCCAAATTTTATTCATGTCGAAGACCCATATTGTTATCGTTGTCCATTCGGTCAAACCTTCGGTTCTTGTGCCTATGAATGTGTGAGTCATATCGAAAGGGTAATCGAATTTGAAGGACCCGAAAATATTGCAGCGGTTTTAATGGAAGGTGAAAGCGGAAGCAGCGGTTGTATAAAATATCCGCCTGATTATTTTAAAAAGTTGCGAGCTCTTTGTGATGCACATGGAATACTCTTAATTATAGATGAAGTGATGAGTGGTTTTGGACGAACAGGTAAATGGTTTGGTATCAACCATCATGATGTGATACCAGATATGATTGCCACGGCGAAAGGAATCACTTCCGGTTATATTCCTTTTGGTGCGTTGATTGTGAGTGATAAAATTGCAGCCGCATATGATGATAAACCGTTGATGTTGGGACTGACTTATTCGGCCCATGCAATCGGTTGTGCGGCAGCCTTGGAAGTATTGAATATTTATGAGGATGAAAATTTAATTTCAAATGCAGCTGCAATTGGGAAGTATATAGAAGAGAAGGTTAACGAAATGAAACGTACCCATCCTTCGATCGGTGATTTTAGAAACACCGGTTTATTAGGTTGTATTGAATTGGTAAAAAACAGAACAACGAAAGAACCGATGGCCCCTTTTAATGCAAAGCCGGATGAAATGATTATCATGAATCAGGTAGCGGCAAAAATTAAAGAGTTAGGGATGTATACATTTGTACGATGGAATTATATTTTTATTGCGCCTCCACTTTGTATTACGAAAGAACAAGTAGATGAAGGATTGAAAATTATTTCGAAGGCGATTGAGATTGCGGATGAGAGTGTAAGGTAAGTTGCGGGTTACGGGTTAATGGGTTGCGAGTTATGTGAAACTTCAGATGAGACCGGCATTTCATACAACCTTAATTAGCAACTTATAGCTTCCTCAACTCCTCAACCCTCAACTTGTAACACCTTAAAAATCATGACAGAAAACAAAAACTCATTAGTAAACTCCGACCTTCTTCCTATTCCGTTATCAAAGCGAACTTGGAATACATGGAACTATGCTGCACTATGGATAAGCATGAGCTTGTGTATACCTACTTATATGCTCGCAAGTTCGTTGATAGTAGGCGGTATGAATTGGTGGCAAGCGATACTGACAATTTTTATTGGTAATACAGTTGTGCTGATTCCAATGGTATTGAATGGACGTGCCGGTGCAAAATACGGGATTCCGTTTCCGGTATTCGCGCGTGCAAGTTTTGGTGTGAAAGGCGCCAACATTCCGGCAGTACTTCGAGCTGTTGTTGCATGCGGATGGTTCGGTATTCAAACTTGGATTGGCGGATATGCCATTTATCTGATGATGAAAATATGGCTCCCTACAATTGAAACATTACCACAAATTTTTCCGGCATCATTCGGACTTGAGACCGGTCCGGCTATCACATTCTTTTTATTTTGGTTGCTAAATATGTATGTGGTTTATTTAGGTGTTGAGAGTATAAAAAAATTATTAGTCTTCAAAGCGTTTTTTTTGCCACTTGCTGCATTGGCACTTTTGTGTTGGGCTATTTCAGCAGGACATGGCCTAGGACCTATACTTTCACAGCCTTCAAAATTTCATTCAAATGCAGCCTTCCTACATTATTTTTTCCCGGCCTTAACAGGCATGGTAGGCTTTTGGGCAACACTTTCATTAAACATTCCCGACTTCACACGGTATGCAAAAAGTCAACGGGCACAAGTGATGGGACAAGCCATAGCGCTTCCGGCTTCAATGACCTTGTTTTCGTTTATTGGTGCGGTGGTGACTTCTGCCACCTTTATTATTTATGGAGAAACCATATGGGATCCTTTAGTACTCGCCGGAAAATTTGAAAGTAAATTACTGGTGAGTATTGCCATGATTTGTGTTATGATTTCGACCTTAGCCACAAATATTGCAGCGAATATAGTCAGTCCGGCAAATGATTTTTCGAACCTGTCTCCTTCTAAAATTAATTTCAAAACAGGTGGATACATTACTGGTATCATAGGCCTATTTATTTTTCCATGGAAATTAATTGCTGATCCTTCAGGTTATATTTTTACATGGCTCATTGCATATTCAAGTTTGCTTGGCCCTATCGGTGGTATCATGATAGTGGATTATTATTTTATTCGCAAACAACATTTGGTTGTCGATGAACTTTATCAAGCAAAGGGGCAATATAGTTTCAGTAAGGGTTTTAATAAAATTGCCATCATTTCATTGCTCCTCGGCGTACTGCCAAACGTGCCGGGTTTTTTGATTCATATTAAAATGATGGATGAAACTTCTATTTGGAGTTGGCTTGCACAACTTTATAACTATGCATGGTTCGTTGGATTTTTTGTTTCGGGAATTAGTTATTGGATGGTGATGCGGAAAGTAAGTTGAGCGTTGAGAGCATATTGACAGTGAAGATACAATATGAATTGTAGCAAATTCGTTTATGTATAGTTTGCAGAAGGGATGCCCACCAAGGGTGAAGATGCTGAAGAAAGAACGAATGATGAACGGTGCCATCGCCACCTATGCTGCATAAAGTTACAGTGGCTGATAATCCAAAAAATAAATTATCAAAATACGCCACTTATTAAAAGCAGTTGCATTTCCGATTTCTTTTTATAAATTTATAAATTCAAAAAAGGCTCATGTCAATACTTATAAAAGGTGGAAGAATTATTACGGCTGCTGATGACTATGTCGCCGATATTTATATTGAAGGTGAAAAAATAGTAACGATTGGGAAAGACATTTCTGTGCAGGCAGAAAAAATTATTGATGCGACAAATAAATTAATTTTCCCAGGTGGTATCGATCCGCATGTGCATTTAGATATGCCTTTTATGGGAACTTATTCGAGTGATAATTATGAAACCGGAACCCGGGCTGCCTTGTTTGGCGGCACCACCATGGTGATTGATTTTATTTTGCAAACCCAAGGCAACTCATTGTATCATGCATTGCATGAATGGAAGAGCCGCTCTGATGGAAATGCATTGGGCGATTATTCATTTCATATGGCTGTGACAGATTTTAATGAAGAAACAAAAGCTGAAATTAAAGACATGATAGAAAAAGAAGGGATTACTTCATTCAAAACATTTATGGCTTACAAAGGTGCATTGATGATAGATGACAGGCAAATGGTCGGCTTAATGAACGAAGTGAAAAAACAAGGAGGCATGGTTACCACTCATGCAACCAATGGCGACATGATTGATTATTTAATTGCGAAACATAAAGCAGAAGGGAACCTATCACCGTTGTATCATTATCGGTCTCAACCGGAAATTACGGAAGCAGAAGCCAGCGGACGATTTGCTGACATGGCCTATTATACCGGTGTGCCTGCATACATTGTGCACATGACATGTGAGGGCGCATTGAATCATATACGCGATGCCTCAAAACGAAATCAAAAAGTATTTGTAGAAACTTGTATTCAATATTTATTGCTCGATGCCACACTTTATGAGAAAGGATTTGAAGCCGCAAAATGGGTCATGAGTCCACCATTGCGGGAGAAAAAAGATCAGGCAACATTATGGGCCGGTATCAATCAGGAATTAGTACAAGTGGTGGCGACCGATCATTGTCCATTTATGTGGGCGCAAAAGAAAATGGGTGAACATGATTTTTCGAAAATCCCGAATGGGCATCCAGCTATTGAACATCGCATGGAATTATTATTTTCGGAAGGCGTACAAAAAGGAAGAATTAGTTTAAATAAATTTGTTGAAGTCAGTTCAACTAACGCAGCCAAGATATTTGGTATGTATCCTCAGAAAGGAACGATTGCTGTGGGCTCTGATGCCGACCTGATTATTATGGATGCAAATGAGAAGCATATTATTTCCGCGGCGTCGCATCATATGAAGGTCGATTACTCTGCGTATGAAGGTTGGGAAGTGATGGGGAAAGTGAAGACGGTTTTATTACGGGGAAAAATTGCAGTAGACAATAACGAGTGTAAAATTGAAAAAGGATATGGAAGATTTTTGAAAAGAAATAAGGTGACGGGAGTGATTTAGGGGTGGGTTCTGATAACTCATCACTTGTAACTCCTAACTCAATAACCTAATAACTCACAACTAGTAACGAAACAAAAAAATGAAACCATCCAGATTAGAAGCCTTTAGTGACGGAGTGATTGCCATTATTATTACGATTATGGTATTAGAATTTAAGGCGCCTGAAACTGCCACTTGGGAAGCATTTAAAGAAATTGGTCCAACCTTTGCCGGATACTTTATGAGCTTTTTATTTGTTGCTATTTATTGGGTCAATCATCATCATTTATTGCATACTGTAAAAAGAGTGACGGCCGGTATTATGTGGGCCAATATCAATTTATTATTTTGGTTATCATTAATTCCTTTCGCAACTGAATGGATGAGTAAAAATCATTTTGCCTCTAATACAACTGCTATTTATGCTGTGCTTGCATTGCTTTGTGGTTTGTCGTTTACCATATTGCAAATGGCGATTGTAAAAAAATATCCAAGTAATAGTGAATTAATAAACGTGCAAGTAAAGAATAAATGGAAAACGATTTATGCAATTCTGGCCTATATCGCAGCGATTCCGTTTTCATATGTACATCCTTATATTTCATGTTTGTTGTTTATTTCAGTTTCTATTATTTGGCTTATTCCCGATAAAAATATTGAAGACTTGATGAATGAGGAATGAACCAAAAATTATAAATGATGAATAGGGCATCTACCTTATTCCACATTTCTCATCCCTTACTTCTCATTTTACA
>JANNYV010000165.1:0-2496 GCA_031410275.1 Bacteroidota bacterium | reverse complement strand
CCTTGTAACTTTTAGCAGAGGCAATATCATTTTTGGTTTGTAGATTTAATGCATTGTTTTTATGTTTCCCTTTATTTGGATTGTTGTTATTGTTTTGAGTAGAAGTTGATGAAGAGTTTGTATTGAATGCTTGGGTTGTGTTGACAGAATGATTATCAGTAGTGAGTTTATCATTTTTTGCGATGCGATGTTTATTTCCTGCAGAATTTAATTCCTTCTCTGTAGATATATTTTTAGATAGTGAGTTTGCATCATTATTTGGTTGAGCAGGAGAGGGAGCATTTGTGTTTGGTTGAGTAGATATAGCGGCATTATTGTTGTTTGTATTTGCGGCCGGTTGAATACTTGAATGACTTTCACTTGAAACGGAAGCAGTATCATTTTTCTTACCGGTTTTAAGTAAGTAAGCTCCGCCTAGAATTGCAGCGGTGACAACAAATATCAAAAAGAAGGGAAGAAAACGCCGTTTCTTTTTCTCGTCTTCTGCATATGGGTTTTTGCCATCTAACATTCGTTCCATATTGGCCCAAGCACCAAGGTTCATCTGCTCTTTACCTTGGCTGAGGTTTTCATGAAACAAGTCATCGATATGAATTCGCTTTTCCATTTAATTAATTTTACATTTATTATTTATATAACTTTTCAACTTTTACTTTTAAAATTCTCCTTGCTTCAAACAAATGCCATTTGCTCGTGCCTTCACTAATTTCTAATGTTTCACTGATTTCCCGGTGTGACATGCCTTCTATGACAAACATATTAAATACAGCTCGTGTAGAATCAGATAATTCTTGTACCAATTTCATCAATTCTTCATAATGCATATTTGAGGCAAGATCACTATTTACAATTTCATCCCTTTCAACAAATACAACCTTTTCGGTGTATTTCATATTTTGCCTTACATAGTCAAAAATAGAATGATAAATTACTCTGCGAACCCAACCTTCGAAAGATCCTTCAAATTTGAAACTGTCTATTTTCTGAAAGACTTTTAAAAAGCCGTTGTTTAAAATTTCTTCCGCCAAGTGATATTGATACTGATTAGTATACCGCTTTACCATACTCATCATCTTAGGATACATCATTTTATAGAGTTTCTCCTGCGATGTACGCTTCTGCTCCTTGCAACCATGTATAATGGCAAGTAGTTCAGTGTCCTGTTGGGTTCCAATGTAGCTCAAAGCGGCGTTCAATTAATTTAGGTATTTCTCTAAAAAGCTAGACTACCAAATAGAGAAAATGGTTGGTAAATACTATAATTTATGGCTATACTAAAAATTTTGTGAGAATATTCAGGGCGGCACACACGCTTTTCGCTCCAAGTCCACCCCCTAACCGAGGCGTCAGGGGTGCGGGCTTTCCGCTACAATCGTTGCCGCAATACAAAAGACAATTCAAGTTTGTGTTCTCATCACATTTTAGTTTACCCTAATTTCTTGTAAATATACGAAGAGATGTTAGATGCGTAATGTCAGATGTTTGAAGATTTTCTCAGCGTATTTAAAAGAGGGCTACAGATTTCTTTGCTCGAATGTAAAGTTTCTCTTAGCTATTGCAAGCTTTGTTTATTCCTTAAGCCTCGCCACTCTTGCCTAGCAAAGAATACACAACCGAATCTAAAAACTTCCCTTCGAAATAAAAATCTTCTCTGAAATAGCCTTCCCGTTTGAAATGATTCTTTTCTAACAAGGCGATAGATGCTTCATTTTCCGGTGCAACAATTGCTTCTACTGAATGCAGTTTCAACGTATTAAAGCCATATTCGAGAACAGCGCTGATGGCTTCTTGCATAATGCCTTTACGCTGATAGTCTATTGAAAGAAGATAACCAATTTCAGCACGATAGTGCTCTTTCTTAAAATTTACATAGCCAATGGTGCCAATTACTTTATTTGATTCCTTTAACGTAATGCCCCAATTGAGTACCTCAGTTTTCTGAATCAAATCATTGATACGGATAATGAGTTGCAATGCATCTTCTTCGGTCTTTGCTCTTGGTCGGCAAATATATTTCATGATTTCTTCGCTCGATCGATAGATAAACATTTCCGGCGCATCGGCATGTTCTAATTGTCGGAGTATAAGCCGCTCTGTGGTGAGCATTGGAAAGGGATGGAAGTTCATTTAATGTTAAGGAGTTATGAGGTTAAGGAGTTAAGGGATTATTGTGCTAGTGCGTTGGTGTAATTATATTATTGAATTAAGAAAGATTTCTCGCAACCTGTACTAAAGCTAAAATAAAAAGTAGTATACTGACGGAGTAATCAATGTATTTTCTGTTGATAGAAAAATATTCAAGCAATTTGTGCCCGGTAAATGCATAGGACCATAATATTAAAAAGACTCCTAAACTTGCCCCAAGACTGAAAATAAAAATTGAGAACTTAGTCCAAATAAACCATGATTTCTCAATAAAGTAAGCCCCCCAAATGGCCCAAGCTGATAATTGAAATGGATTAAAAATCGCCAAGAGTAACAACCTGTTGATTCGTT
>JANNYV010000164.1:0-2519 GCA_031410275.1 Bacteroidota bacterium | reverse complement strand
GACCCGAGGCTTTGCGAGGGACACGCCCTAATGGCAATTTTAACTTGACAAGACAATAGGCGATGCGCTACTAAACTTATTTTATATAGACTAAAAAGTATTACTAATTAAATTCACTCATTTATAACCCAACACCCCACAACAAAAAATCTCATGCTTCATTCAACAAAGGGTATTGTACTTCGGACTATTAAATACGGCGATACGAGTGTGGTGGTGACGGTGTATACTGAATTGTTTGGTGTGCAAAGTTATTTGGTGAATGGGGTTCGAACAGAAAGAAAGTCGGCGGGTAAAGCGAATATTTATCAACCTACAACATTACTCGATTTGGTTGTATACCACACACCCAATAAAAACCTTCAACGGATTAAAGAAGCCAGAGTAAATTATATTTATCAAAATCTTCAAAGCCATATTGTCAAAAATACGATTGCAATTTATTTGAGTGAACTCATCCATAAAACTATTTCTGAACCGGAAACGAATGCAGAACTCTTCGAATTTTTTGAACAATCTTTTTTATTCATTGATGCACATGATGAAATACAATTAGCCAATTTTCCTATTTTATTTACCTTATCGCTTGCTGATAAATTGGGGTTTGGTATACATAATACTTGGTCAGAAAAAAATACAATACTTGATTTGCAAAATGGGCAATTTTGTACCAAGGAAGAACTCAATACATTTCATTTTATTGATGGTGAGCAAGCGCAATTGCTTTCTATTGTGAATGAAAATGTAGCACAACCTTCTTCGCTCAATCAACATAAACGGAAAGAATTACTGGCAATTTGTATTCAGTATTTGCGTTTACATATTCCGCATTTGAGCGGATTAAAAAGTGTGGATGTATTGCATGCGGTGCTGAGCTGATGAATGAGTATCAAGATAGTACTACTAAAACCATAACGAGGATATCGAATTTTTTTTGCAATGAATAGAATCCTTTAAACGTGTTATTTCTTTGCACATTTCAAATCCTTCATTCATATTTCTGGAGTTCTTAACTTTCTAGTGAATGCTTATTCAATAAATGTAGTCCCCCCCGAACATCGGACATCAAACCCCCGGACCTCGAATTATCTCGCATCAAAATCTATAAACACTTTATCTGTCTTGGGATGTGATTGACAGGTAAGAATAAATCCTTGTTCAACTTCTTCTTTTTCGAGTGCATAATTTACTTCCATTTCTATTTCGCCTTCTATGAGTTTCGCACGACATGTGCAACACACACCGCCTTTACATGCATACGGAAGGTCGGCACCATGCTTGAGCGCCGCATCTAAAATATTATCACCACCATACGCTAATTTAAAATCATACGTTCTGTCATCTACTTTGAGTGTGACAGTACACAGCTTTTCATTCTCTTCTTTATGTGTGGCTTTCCAATCTTCTCGTTTAGTTTGCGTGCCGGTGGTAAATAATTCGAAGTGTATACTTTTTTCATTCACCTCTTGTGCTAATAAATATTCTTTTACGCTCACTATCATTTCTTCGGGACCGCAGATAAAGAAATGTTGCATTTTTTTAAAATCCAATAAGCCGGAAAATAACTGTGTACATTTTTCATGATTGATATGTCCATTATTGATAGCCGTTTCTAATCGCTCACGGCTAAGTATATGCACTACATGCAATCGTCCCATATACTTATTTTTCAGGGCTTCAATTTCTTCTTTGAAAATGATAGATTGCAAATTTTTATTGCCATACACTAAAGTAAATGTGCTGTTCTCTTCTTCGGCCAAAATAGTTTTCATTAAACTCAGAACAGGTGTAATACCGCTGCCCGCGGCGAAAGCCATATAATTTTTTTGAAGAGCCGGTTCAATCGCTGTTGTAAAATTTCCAATGGGCGTCATGACCTCTATGGTATCACCCTTCTTTAATGAAGTTTTTGCATAATTCGAAAACTTGCCGCCTTCAACCTGCTTAATCGCTACACGAAAATCATTCTCCAATGGACTGCTGCATAATGAATACGAGCGACGAAGTTCCTCACCATCTATCATTGTTTTCAATGTAATATATTGACCGGGCAGATAGGTATAGGCTTCCTTTAAATCAACAGGTATTTCTAATGCAACCGATACACAGGTAGCGGTTTCGTTTCGGACATCGGCAACTTTTAAGGTATGAAAGTGGGGAGTAGACATATTTTTTTTGTTTCAATTTCGGGAACAAATATACAACTTGGCTTCTATGTAATTTCCTAAAAAAAACGAACGGGTGCATTTCAAATTTTCGTTCCATTTTTTATAGTGACGAATGTATTTCACTGACCTTAGAAAAATGGCGTTAAGGAAATCTTTTTGAATGGCGAAAAAAATGAAAACCATTGCACCTAGCCAAAAAAAGTCAATTCGTTTAATCTAACAACCTAAGATCAAGAGAGTACAGTAGTTTCATAGCTTTTTCATTTTCGACCTTCAAGAAGATTTTTAGCCAATTTTTCGTCAGTCTTGACTTTTTGCTCCACTTTTTTGTCAAGAAAAAAGTGGAAAATA
>JANNYV010000163.1:0-3716 GCA_031410275.1 Bacteroidota bacterium | reverse complement strand
AGGAATAATCAGAAAATAAACTATTATTCTAATAATTCCCATTATCTTCAATCACAAAAAAACCAAGACTATCTATACCCGTTGATGTTGTATTGCCTTTTAGATACATCGTGTAAAAATTTCCGGCTTTAAATTTGACATACCTCGGTTGACTATAATAAGGTGCAGAAGTACCGCTGATGCATGCATTGAAATACACTGAATCGATACCGAATAAATTATAATCGCTGTAATTTCCATTTGAATAATTTCTGAAAAGAACAGAGGTGTCTGTTCCTTGTGTAATATCAGTTGCGGGTGCATTATTTGAAAGATGAAGAAAGCGTAATTTGCAATACGAACCTTTTGCAGTCGTGAAATCTTCTTCTAAAATTTTTACATGGGTCGCATTCATCGAATCATATACAATCACGGTATAGGTTTTATATTGCATCATATCAATGGCGGTATCTTTTATCATACTGCCTCCTGCTGTTTTTATTTGCAAGGCATGCGTTGTGCTGATGTGTTCACTGAAAAGGCTGTAATTTAAATATTGAATATCTGTGGCGAACACTTTCTTATAATCTATAAATACATTGATATCACCCGATACGGAAGAGGCATTGATAAACCTGATTTTAGAAGTGGTTTCTTTCACCTCATTGCCTGCACAAGAGAATAAACTGATAGCAATAAATAAGAGCAACGAACTGTAAACTATTTTTTTCATGAACCAAATATAAAATTATTTTTGATTAAAACCTTGGATGTGATAATTGTTCGATGAAGTAACGCAAAATACCCGGCTTTAAAACGATCGGACAAACCATACCGAATACGGCGCCCCATAAATGTGCTTCATGACCAATATTATCATTTCCTTTTTTACCCATATAGGTCGAGTAGGCTACATACCCGATCGCAAATAAAATAGCAGGTACCGGAATAATAAACTTTATATAAAACAGTTGCCATGGGTCAAACATAACCGTTGTGAATAAAACAGCTGCAATAGCACCACTTGCCCCTAAGGCACGGTAATAATAATTGTCCTTATGTTTGAAATAAGACGGGACGCTCGAGAAAATTAAAGCTCCGATATAATACAAAGGATATACATACGGATTGCCGAAAATATCATTGAATGCTGATTCGACAAATGGCCCAAAGAAAAACAAGGTCAGCATGTTAAAAATCAAATGCATAAAATCGGCATGTACCAAACCATGTGTAATGAAACGCCACCATTCATTTTTCTGTTTCATCTCTGCGGGATACAACAGCATTCTATTGAGCAATGTTTCATTTTGAAATGAAGCATAGGATGTCAATGCAGTGATGCCGATGATAATCCAGGTGATTGGTGTTTGTCCCATGATTTTTGGTTACGAGTTATTGGGTTAAGGAGTTACGGGTTAAGGAGTTACTGGTTATTGAGTTACGGGTTTAGGAGTTGTGGGTTAAGGGTTATTATGTTATTTGGTTATTGAGTTAATTTAAATTTTACTACAACTCTCAACTCTCAATTATCAATTATCAATTATCAATTATCATTTCTTACCATATTCCTCTAATGCGTGTTCCAAACAATCCATGGCATGATTAATATCATCTGTATTGAGTACATAGGCAAACCGAACTTCATTTAGTCCTAATCCTTTTGTGGCATAAAAACCGGAAGCTGGTGCCATCATAACTGTTTGTCCGTTGTATGAAAATTCCTGCAATAACCAGCGGCAAAAATCTTCTGCACTTTCAACGGGTAATTTTGCCATGGCATAAAAAGCACCTCCTGGATTAGGGCATAAAACACCGGGGATTTTATTTAAACGACTAACCAATACATCTCGCCGCTTTTTATATTCTGCTTTTACTTCATCAAAATAATCGGGCGGTAAATCAACCGCGGCTTCACCTGCTATCTGTGCAAAACTTGGAGGGCTCAATCGTGCTTGCGCAAATTTCATGGCGGTGTCATAGACTTCTTTATTTTTGGTGACAAAGGCTCCGATGCGCCCACCACAAGCACTGTAACGTTTTGAAATGGTGTCGAGTAAAATTACATGTTGTTCTAATCCTTCAAGATTCATAGCAGAAATATGCACATGACCGTCGTAGCAAAATTCGCGATACGCCTCATCTGAAAAAAGAAATAAATCATGTTTCAGGCAAAGTGCTTTCAATATATTCATCTCTTCTTGCGAATACAAATAGCCGGTTGGGTTATTTGGATTACATATCATAATAGCTTTTGTGCGAGGTGTGATATTTTTTTCAAAATCTTCGATTGGCGGTAATTTAAATCCATCTTCGATGCTCGATGAAATTGGTTTTACTATGGTTTGCGAAGCCACCGAAAAGCCATTATAGTTTGCATAAAATGGTTCAGGAATAATGATTTCATCTCCGGGATCAAGACAAGCCATCATGGCAAATTGAATGGCTTCACTTCCACCCGTTGTCACTATAATTTCATTGTGTGTGACATCGATATTGAACCGTTTGTAATATGCTGTAAGCTTTTTCCGGTAGCTTTCAAAACCTGCACTATGACTATATTCTAACACCGTCATGGTCGTATTTCGGACGGCATCCATGATGGCTTTGGGCGTTACAATATCCGGTTGCCCAATATTTAAATGATATACTTTGGTACCTCTTTTTTTTGCTTCTTCGGCAAAGGGTACAAGTTTACGAATAGGGGAGGGCGGCATTTGCTCACCACGATGAGATATTTTCGGCATTCAAAATGTTTTTTGTTGAACGCACAAATATACAGTGGAGATGTGAGATTTTTTTATCGGGTTGGAAGAGATGAAATGTATTGAAGGTCTTGTTGATGGAGTGTGTTTTTTTTATGAATCGCTCAGGGTTGCACCCTGAGCTAATTGTATGCCGTCCTTTCAGGACTGGTGAGAGGGTTCATTTTAAATTCTAGTTTTTACATTCAGCATTCTGTTGCCGTCATTGCGACGCTTTGGGAAGCAATCTCATCCTATTATAGATACGAGATTGCTTCCTCCTGCCTCGTCGCAATGACGTTCTAAAAGATTGGTCTGACAAAAAATGAAATGTACCCTAGCGGTATGGGTTTGCTTCAAGCTGAATAAAGTTACTCCATCTGACAGCTAGCCTTGATGGTAGTGAAAATCCTCCCGCGGCTCTGGGCGGGAGATTGAAACGGACAGCAAGACGGCAGCTTAATAATGATTCTTTGCTTGGCTACAAATGAATAGAAAAGAATGCGAAGTCTCCAATTTCAGATGATAGGCAAATTGCCGAATTTTCAAATTATATTTACGGCACAATTTTTTAAAATGAAAAAACTACTTTGTATTCCGTTTATTTTAATGACCATGCAATTGATCGCTCAAGATAGAATAGAAATGAAAAAGATGCCGCCCACAAAAAAGGAAGAGGTTAAAGACAATTATTTTGGGAAGGTGATTGCTGACCCTTACCGTTGGTTAGAAAATGACCATTCTGCTGAAACCGGAGAATGGGTCAAACATGAAAATGAAAGGACATTTGATTACCTCAAGAAAATACCGTTTCGCAATGAAGTAAATAAAGAATTGAGCAGCATGTGGAACTATGTAAAATATAGTAACCCGTTTAAAGAAGGTAAGTATTATTTCTTTTATAAAAATGATGGTCTTCAAAATCAGAGTGTATTGTATATTCAAAAAGAATTGGATGGAGAACCAACGGTAAGGGTCAGCAATCACCTTCCC
>JANNYV010000162.1:0-2155 GCA_031410275.1 Bacteroidota bacterium | reverse complement strand
TATAAACTTCCTGATAATTTTGGATTAAGTTTAGGATTGTATTTTTAGTTTAAAATTTAACCGTCATTACGAGGCACGAAGCAATCTCGCAATATGGAAAATTGCTTCGTTCCTCGCAATGACGAAAAAAATAAATTCTTTTACGCAGCCTTTTTATAATTCATCACGTATTGTTAGTATAACTCAAGTTATTTAATCGGTATATGATAAAAATTCTGAAACTGACAATTATATTGCTGTTAATAAATTACAGCACTACCCTTTCGCAACAAAGATTCACACTAAGCGGAACCATCACTGATGAAAGAAGTGGTGAATTTTTAATTGGTGCATCCGTTTATATTGTCTCATTAAAAACAGGAACTGCTGCTAATGAATATGGATTTTATTCACTCACGTTGCCCAAAGCAGACAGTCTTACCATCGTTTTTAATTACATGGGATATAAACCACAAATCAAAAAATTATTATTTGATAAAAATTACCGGATAGATATAAAACTGATTACTTCAAGTGTAGGGTTAAGCGAAGTTGAAATACTTGGTGAACGTGCAGGAGCAGCTAATATTGAAAAAGCACAGATGGGAGTGATTGATGTTCCGATAGAAAAAATTCAATCCATGCCAGCCATACTTGGCGAATCGGATGTGCTAAAAGTAATTCAGTTATTACCGGGAGTTCAATCAGGCAACGAAGGCACTACAGGTTTTTTTGTAAGAGGTGGAAATGCAGATCAGAATTTAGTGATATTGGATGAAGCTACTGTTTACAACCCCAACCACCTGTTTGGTTTATTCAGCACTTTCAATACACGCGCATTAAACAATGTAGTATTAATAAAAGGAGGTTTTCCTGCTCAGTATGGTGGCAGGTTGTCATCCATTCTTGATATTAAAATGAAGGAAGGGAACAAAAATAATTTTGAAGTTCATGGAGGAGTGGGTTTGATTTCTTATAACCTAACCATTGAAGGACCAATTAAAAAAGATAGAGCATCGTTTATTATTTCAGGAAGAAGAACGTATCTTGGTTTGCTACTAAAACCAATTCTAAAAAAAGGAATAGAAACAAAATATAATTTTTATGATCTCAATGCAAAAGTGAACTGGCAAGTCTCTCCAAACAACAGACTATTTCTTAGCGGATTTAAGGGAGATGATAATGCCAGATACAAAGAATCAAAAGGAATAAACTATCGTATCTTATTTGGAAACTCAACAGGCACATTAAGATGGAATCACATTTTCAGCAAAAATCTTTTCTCCAACACCTCTTTGATATACAACACTTACTTTCAAAACATCTCCACCATACAGGACAATAGTTTTTCTCAAACTTATACCGGAATACATGATCTAACCGGAATCACTGAACTGCAATTTTTTCCGAACCCAAAACACAATATAATGTTTGGAGCAAATTATACGAGCCATCGTTTTATTTCAGGAGGACGTTCAGAATCTTTGCCTGCAAATAAAAAAGTTCCCACCATTGATGTTCAAAAATTACCTGCTAAATATTTCAGTGAATTTGCATTTTATCTGAATGACGAATTTACGATCAGCAAATTATTTTCTGCAAGCTATGGATTAAGAGCACCGGGTTTTATTTCTCCCAAAGCAAGTTATTATCGCTTAGAACCACGCGCTACTTTTAAAATTAGTGTTGATACTTTTTCAACTGTTAAAGCATCTTACACAGTGATGAATCAGTTTCTGCATTTGATTCCAAGTTCAACTGCTGCGCTGCCAACGGATGTTTGGATTCCATCGAGTGATAAAACAAAACCACAATTTTCAACTCAATATGCTTTGGGATATTTCAGAAATTTCAAGCATAATAAAATTGAAACAAGTTTAGAAACTTATTATAAAACGATGGATTATCAAGTGTTGTTTGATGAAGGAAATAAATTAAACATCAATACTGACATAGACAAAGGATTGGTGTATGGTACAGGCGAAAGTTATGGTGCCGAATTATTTATTAAAAAGAATACAGGAAGATTAAGCGGATGGATTTCTTATACACTCTCTTGGACGAATCAAAAATTTCCGGATTTAAATTATGGAAAAACATTTCCTTTCAAATACGACAGGCGACATGCAGTGTCAGTTACAGGAAGTTATTTATTGACCAAGAAATGGACTGTTAA
>JANNYV010000161.1:0-3422 GCA_031410275.1 Bacteroidota bacterium | reverse complement strand
AAAAATTCACAAGCCTCATCGTTTTCGTTTTTGGCGACTTCTGTGTTTAAGCAATTAGATGTCAACCATGTGTTTATTTTAGATGACAAAGAAACGGCTGCTTATTTCCATAATGATTTTGAGACGTTGAGCGGTGCATTAGATATTTGTCTCTTTCCCGATAGTTATAAAAAGACAGGAACGATAGGTGAATTAAACAGCAGTCATGTGATGTTGAGAGCTGAAGCCCTGATGAAATTTAATGGTGCAACACCTCGTAAAAAAGTATTGATAACGTATCCTGAAGCGATTGTAGAAAAGGTCGTAAACACAGAAACTTTTTCGAAGAATACAATTTACATCAAGCAAAGTGAAAAATTGGATATTGAATTTCTGATTGAATTCCTTGTCTCAATGAGTTTTACGAAAGTTGATTTTGTATATGAGCCCGGACAATTTGCCATTCGTGGTGGTATTATAGATATTTATTCATTCGGGAATGAACATCCTTACCGGGTAGAATTGTTTGATGATGAAGTGGACACCATTCGAATTTTTAATCCTGAAACACAGCTATCAGAGCGGAAGTTATTGCAGGTTACTATTATCCCTAATATTGAAACGCATTTTGATACGCAAGAAAAAGTTTCCTTGTTCGAGTATCTTCCTGCCAATACAATAGTATGGGTTCATGATGCAGAATTAGTGATGGAACGAGTTGGAAAATTGCTTGCTCATCTCGAACAAAAAGGCACGATCACCATTCAAGATTCAAATGAAAATGATGTTGAAATTAATGTCAATGATTTTGTTGAGAAGGAAATTTTAGCTCAGCATATAAAGCAACGAACCATCATCGAATTTGGTAAGGGCTTTGCGGAAGACGTATTTTCATTGCCAGCTTCAAAAAGATTTACCTGTCATACAAAAGAGCAACCTTCCTTTAATCGTAATTTTGAATTACTGATAAAAGACTTGCAAGAAAAAGTGGCAGAACATTATTCTATTTTTATTTTTTCTGAAAACCCCAAACAGTTAGAGCGTCTTCGAAGTATTTTTCAGGAACTGAAAGCGAATATATTATTTACTCCTATTCCTTCTTCTGTTTCCTATGGTTTTATTGACAGTGACGTGAAGGTGGTTTGTTATACCGATCATCAAATCTTTCAGCGTTATCATAAGTACAAAATGAAGCAGGCTTATTCGCAAGGCAAGGCATTAAGCCTTCGGGCATTGCGTGATTTGCAACCGGGCGATTTTGTTGCGCATATCGATCATGGTATTGGGCGATACAGTGGGTTACAAAAGATAGATGTGAATGGTGTGATGCAAGAAGCAGTGCGTATTATTTAT
Source organism: Bacteroidota bacterium (assembly GCA_031410275.1). Taxonomy (GTDB): domain Bacteria; phylum Bacteroidota; class Bacteroidia; order Chitinophagales; family Chitinophagaceae; genus OLB11. Next base: position 2,090 of record JANNYV010000161.1, on the reverse strand, counting down.
AAAGACAATGATGTGCTGTATGTGAATATTAATTCGCTACATAAAATTACAAAATATACTGGCAAGGATGGGACAGAACCTAAGATACATAAAATAGGAAGCGGCGTATGGGAAAAGCTGAAACATAAAACTAAAAAGCAAATCAAAGACATTGCCGGTGATTTGATTAAATTATACGCACAACGCAAAGCTTCAAAAGGATTTATGCATTCACCGGATTCATACTTGCAAACTGAACTTGAAATTAGTTTTATGTATGAGGATACACCCGATCAATATAAGGCCACGGTAGATGTAAAAAAAGACATGGAAAGCGATGCACCAATGGACAGATTGGTTTGTGGTGATGTGGGGTTTGGCAAGACCGAAGTGGCGATTCGGGCAGCGTTTAAAAGTGTGGCAGATAATAAGCAAGCGGTGATATTGGTACCAACAACGATTTTAGCATATCAACATTTCCAAAATTTTAAAGAGCGCTTAAAAGATTTTCCTTGTACCGTAGATTATTTAAACCGGTTTAAATCGACGAAGCAAAAGAAAGAAACATTGCAACGACTAGAAGAAGGAAAGATTGATATCATTATTGGCACTCATGCATTGCTGGGTAAAGATGTGAAGTATAAAGATTTAGGATTGCTTGTGATTGATGAAGAGCAAAAATTTGGTGTCGCTGCAAAGGAGAAAATAAGAAGTATTAAAGCCGATGTCGATACATTGACATTGACAGCAACGCCTATTCCGCGAACGTTGCAATTTTCATTGATGGGTGCAAGAGATTTAAGTGTCATTAATACACCACCGCCGAACAGACAGCCTGTGCATACTGAGTTGGCCATGTTTAATGATGTATTGATTCGTGACGCAATTTATTATGAGACTGAGCGCGGCGGTCAGGTTTTTTTTATACATAATCGTGTGCAGGGACTGGCCGAGATGAAAGCATTTATACAAGCGTTGTGCCCTGATATTAGTATTGGTATGGCGCATGGAAAATTAGAAGGGGATGAATTGGAAGAAGCGATTCTCGATTTTATGGGGCAGAAATATGATGTGTTGGTTTGTACAAATATTGTGGAAAGTGGTGTTGATATTCCGAATGCGAATACCATTATCATAAACAATGCGCATCAATTTGGATTGAGTGATTTGCATCAGTTGCGTGGACGTGTCGGTCGTAGTAATAAAAAAGCATTCTGCTATTTATTGGCTCCTTCATTGGCATTGCTTCCAAGTGATTCGAAAAAACGTTTGCAAACTATAGAGCAATACAATGAGTTGGGAAGTGGGTTTTCTATTTCGATGCGTGACCTTGACATTCGCGGAGCGGGCAATATGTTGGGTGGTGAACAAAGCGGATTTATTACAGATATCGGTTTTGAGATGTATCAAAAAATATTGAATGAAGCTATACGCGAATTGAAACATACGGAATTTAAAGAAGTATTTAAAGAACAGATACATGATAAAGAAGACTATGTAGGTGATTGCACCGTAGATACTGATTTGGAAATTTTAATTCCTGATTCCTATGTTGAAAGTATTGCTGAACGGTTATCATTATATACGCAACTAGATAATTGCGAAGGTGAAGAAGAGTTACAACGTTTTGAACTATCGTTGCATGATCGTTTTGGTCCAGTGCCCATTCAAGTGAAGAATTTATTTATTGCTCTTCGAGCGCGCTGGGCAGCACAGGACTTAGGTTTCGAGCGATTGATTTTAAAAAATCAGCAACTCCGTTTATATTTCGTTTCCAACCCCGATTCGCCTTATTATGACAGTGCGACATTTAAACATATTTTGGAAGTACTTAAATATCAAATTAAAAATTGTCGATTAAAACAAGTTGGTACCGCTCAAATGTTAATTATCGATAGTATGAGAGGAATAGAAGATGTGTTGAATGTATTGAAGAGAATGAAAGGGGAAGAAGTGATATAATGCTAGAATGCATAATTTCCCTTCAATAAAAAATATCTTCCAATATTATTTGTGTAACGTTCTGTTGTATAGTTTACCTGGTTTTCAAAAGAATAATTTCTATACGATTTAAAAATATCGTGCGCTAAAAATGAAATGGTCAATGGGGA
>JANNYV010000160.1:0-4766 GCA_031410275.1 Bacteroidota bacterium | reverse complement strand
GTTTTGAGATTACGAATGTAGACTTCAATGATTCAAATATTTTCCCAATTAAATTATTATCATATAAGTATAAAATCACTTGTATCTCTATATTCAATTTTATATTTTACAGTATCAACATCACTTTGAGAAAATGAATGTAGGGCAACCAACATCAATAAACTTGTAATAAATATCCGCATCGTTATTTAAAGTATAATTAAAATTTTTCAAAACTAATTGCTTCACAAACATAATATATTCCGACAGTTTCGGTTGATGATTTGGGTTGAGAGAGAAGTAAAACTATAATGTTTAAAAAAAGTACTAAAGGATAAATAAAAGGTGAATTAAAAACAATCAATTTTTATAGTTTCATCGGGCTTTATGGCAAAAATAGTTTCTTGCTTTTTTCCCTTTAGTTTCCAAGTGATTTTATACTTATATGATAATAATTTAATTGGGAAAATATTTGAATCATTGAAGTCTACATTCGTAATCTCAAAACAATCATTCATTACGTAGTAATAAATTCGTATGTCAGAAGTCTCATTTGAAGAATTGACTAATAATGTTCCTGGTTTTTGGATTTGTATTTCATATAAATTTTCGTATGCCAAAGAAATGGCTGATTTGTAGATAGGGATAGTATTAATTTCAACATAATATTCCCCCGGTTGGTATGCAATTTTATCTGTACATTTTTGAATGGTTGGGGGTTTTTCACTTTTTCTCTTATAAACTTTCGCCTCATAATTAACTGGTGTATTTCGAGCCTTACTATATCTAAATTGTAATTCTCCCCACTTCGCATAAATATAGAGGGTGTTGATTTTTTTCTCTTGTAATTGCAAATGTATTACACCAGTTATGCTACTCGTAAAAGTATAATTCAATGGTTTTAACAGAAAAGGAATCGGGTCTTTCCTTTTATCTAAAATTAGTTTGTAATTTACTTTTGTACTAGTTGAATCATCGACCTCGATTGAAATGTCAATATCGTCAGAAATTGGTTCAGACAAAGTTTTATCAATAAAATAAACCTTCAAATATGTATCATTTGAATCCCTATATTCAATTTTATATTTTACAGTATCAACATCACTTTGAGAAAATGAATGTAGGGCAACCAACATCAATAAACTTGTAATAAATATTCTCATACCATTTTCAGTTTTAAATGTCATTCATTAGCAAAGTTTTTCACTGACGACAATCTACGAGCATCGAACATCGGACAACGAGTCCCGAAATATTTAATGCGTATCCTCATCATTTTTTAATTTCTGAATATAGGCAAGTGCATCTGTAATTACATCACTGCAAATAACGATGAAGGAATCTTTCGGTGCATTTTTTACGGCATAATCAATAGCTTCAAGTTCTTTCAAAATCACTTTCACTGCCATATCTTTTTTTACTTTGGCAATGCCTTGCTTCAATAAATCAACAATATTCTCAACGGTCCGCCCACGTAAATGTTTATCTTGACGAATAATAATTTCATCAAACATGGTCGCTGCCATTTCACCTAATTCTTGTATATCTTCATCGCGACGGTCACCGGTACCTGCAATAATACCAATTTTTTTAATGGCTTCTACTTTGTCTACATAGGCTTTCAACACAGTAAAGCCTGCGGGGTTGTGCGCATAGTCGGCAAGCACCTGAAAGTTTTTAAATTGAAATAAATTCATTCGCCCCGGAGTTTGTGCCGGACTTGGAATAAATGTATTCAATGCCTGTTTAATATCTACCACACTAAAGCCTCTAAGATAACCGGCCAATACAGCAGGCATAATATTGAGTACATTAAATAAGGCTTTCCCGCTTTGTGTTAAAGGTATTTGATGCGCATTTTCGATCTGAATTTTCCAGGCCCCTTTTTGTATATAAATCAAATCTGTTTTTTCATCGTACACAGCCGCAATGCCATTTTTACCACAATGTTCTTTAATGCGTTTGCTCTTTGGGTCCATACTAAAAAAGGCAACATGACATTGCAATCCTTCACGCATACCATACACTAAATCATCATCTGCATTTAATATGGCATAACCGCTTGGTACTACACTTTGGGCAACAACAGCTTTCACTCTTGCCAATTGCTCTACGGTATCAATACCGCCCAATCCTAAATGATCGGCACTGATATTGGTGATAATTCCTATATCGCATTTATGAAAACCAAGACCTGCACGAAGTATGCCACCTCTTGCACATTCTAACACAGCAAAATCAACCGTAGGATCTTTCAATACAAACTCGGCACTTACCGGTCCTGTACAATCGCCTTTCATCATCATCAGGTTTTGAATATACACGCCATCACTTGTGGTAAACCCAACTTTATGTCCCATGCTTTTTACAAGATGTGCCGTTAAACGTGTTGTGGTTGTTTTACCGTTGGTGCCACTGATAGCAATAATAGGAATACGTGCAGAACTTCCCGGAGGATATAACATATCTATCACCGGTTCGGCTACATTCCGTGCGAGACCTTCACTTGGGTCGATATGCATTCTGAAACCCGGTGCTGCATTCACTTCTAAAATAGCACCGCCATTTTCTTCTAATGGAGTTGATAAATCACTCGCCATAATATCGATACCACAAATATCTAAACCAATAATACGTGCGATACGTTCGGCTAGAAAAATATTATTCGGATGTACAAAATCAGTCACATCGGTAGATGTTCCGCCTGTACTTAAATTGGCTGTTGGCTTTAAAAATAAAACTTCACCTTTTGTAATCACACTATCTAAGGTGAGTTCTTTATCGGATAATATTTTTTCGGTGACAGCATCAACTTTAATTTGTGTCAATACTTTTTCATGACCAAAACCTCTGCGCGGATCTGCATTCACTTCATCAATCAATTGTTGCAATGTGCTTTTGCCGTTTCCGGTCACACAAGCCGGTGTTCTTCTTGCTGCGCAAATAAATTTATAATTGATGACCAATAATCTGAAGTCATGACCGGTAATAAATTTTTCACAGATAATACTACGTGAATGTTTCTTCGCAATTTCTAAGGCAAGCACTGCACTGTCCCAATCTAGTATGTTTGTTGTAGCACCTCTGCCATGATTGCCATTCACAGGTTTCAACACAATTGGATATTTAATCCGATCGATTTCTGCTTTTAAATCTTCTTCATCGTAAATGATATGTCCGCGAGGAACGGGGACTTGCGCAGCTTCCAATAAATTTTTTGTATCTTCTTTATTGCATGCAATTTCTACAGCAATATTACTGGTTGTGCTGGCAACGGTCGCTTGTATGCGACGCTGATTGATACCATATCCTAATTGCACCAATGAATTTCTATTCAAACGTATCCATGGAATATTTCTATGAATGGCTTCTTCAACAATAGAACCTGTGCTTGGCCCCAGACGAACCTTCTCACGTATTTCTCTCAACTCTTGTATAAAAGAGGTTACATCAAAATCACTTCCTTCTACTAATCGCTCTGCAATTTCAACAGCTGCTTTGGCAGTTTGTTTTCCAACTTCTTCTTCGAGGTAAGAGAATACCACATGATATACACCTTCTTTGCTGGCGCCTCTTGTTCTTCCGAAACCTGTTTCCATACCAGCGAGCGTTTGCAGTTCGAGCGCAATATGTTCAATCACATGTCCCATCCATGTGCCTTCCTCTACGCGTTTAAAAAAACCACCTTCAACACCTTCGCTGCAACGATGAGAAAACATAGAAGGAAACATATTTTGTATACGATCTAAAAAACCGGGAATTAAATTGGTTGGCTTTTGCTCAAGCTCTTCCAAATCTAACAACATCACAATAAGTTTATGACGTTTCACGCTCCAGTAATTTGGACCTTTCATTACTTTTATTTCAAGAATTTTCATTTGTATTTTTTTAATGACTACAATATAGAAAGGATTTTAAATAAGTTCAATTTTTTTATGAATTAAATGAAAAGAAGTCTGATTAGAAGTTGCTGTCAAGAGATATAGGAACCCGATTCCCAAACATCGGACATCGGATATCGAACATCTATTACTTCACCCCCACTCGTATGCCATCACTATGACTGCTAAACTCAGGCGCATACATACATTGTATGGTAGCCACTCCATTCGAATAATTGCCTTTGTGGGTAACGAACATTGGGTATTCAAATACATAGGTTCCTTTTTGTAAATAGTTGAAGAAGAAATTTGTTGCTGCATCTTTTGTGGCTTCATAATAACCGAGGCCTCCTTGGTATTTATAATTACTTATTACATTCACCGGTTCGAAACAGGCTGCACGCATATCCTTCATATGTACATATTCCATATCACGGTCAACACGAAGTTCGATACGGGCTTTTATTTTATCACCAACATGAAGTTCTTCATTTGTTGAAATTGCAATCAGCACCGGTCCCTTATCTGTATTTCGTTCGATGAATAATTGTTTTTTTAAACTCAATGGCGTTTCAGCGGATGTAATTTTATCTAAGCCTTCAAAGTACTGCCAATACACTGCGCCCCATGTAGTTGATTTTATACCCGATCCTACGGCACCTGATTTAGAAGCAACTGTTACTTTAATATTTCCCATGTCTGCTGTTATTTCGTCTTTCGTAAAACTTGTTTTTAAATAACCTGTTCCTGCTTCTTGTTGTTGATCAGAATTTATTTTTTTATTGCCTAATGATATTTGTACAACCCTTGGCCAGCCCGAGAGCCAGGAAGCCTGCGCTCCGCTCGTCGATCCGTACATGCAGCCGGAGCAACCCGGCCCGGTCGGCCTCGTGCAGCACCAGGGCC
>JANNYV010000159.1:0-8143 GCA_031410275.1 Bacteroidota bacterium | reverse complement strand
GCATCTTGGGCCTTCAAATAAAATCATTATTTTAGGCTCATGTGGTGGTTATCACAATTTGGCTACCATCCTCGAACATTCAGAAGATGCCCATATTATTTCGAGTAAACAAACAGGTACGATGCGCGTGACAGACCCAATACTAAAGGATTTGCATCAACTTTTGCTCAATGGAAAAGATATTAATTGGATTGAGTATTGGAATGGATTAAGCAAACAAATGAACACACCTGAACTGCAAGATTTATTTAATGATTATGTTCCTCCGCATAAAAATATGGGTGCATTATTTATTAAAGCGTTTAAGATTCAAATGACAGAGAACGGGTTAGCAACTTTTTAAAATTTAATTCAGACAGACGCTTAAAGGAATGATGTTGGCGTGTCCCCGAAGCGCCCCGTTGGCAAAGAAAGTTTTTCAGTTGATTCAGAATTTGCAAATTTGCCAACGGTCTACTTCGGGGTCGGGCTATCCGCTGCAATCTTTTTTGCTTAACGCTGGCAGGGTTAGATGTGCTCGCGGTTATAACCCTGCCAGCGTTGCAAAAAAGGATTTTCGCTACTATCCCTCACGCACAAACCTGTTCGTCCTTCGCATGAAATGAATGATTCGAAAGGTCGATTTTGCACAATGAATTAGGTTGTTTCTACTAATTTTAAAAATTCATCCTCGCTCAAAATATGAATGGTTCCCAATTTTTTTGCTTTCTCTAATTTACTTCCCGCATCTTCACCAACAATCAAATAATTCAATTTACTACTCACACTGCCAAGGATACTGCCGCCTTTACTTTCAACGATGGCTTCGGCATCACTCCGTTTCATAGTGAGAGAACCGGTAAATAAAAATGTCTTTCCAACCAAACCACCACTGGCAATTTCTTGTTTTAATTCATTGTTGAAATTCAAACCACAGGCTTCTAATTCATCAATTAGTTTTCGATTATCAGGATGCGAAAAGAAATCAACGATAGAGCCTGCTACTTTTACACCAACATCTTCGAAGGTGCAAAGTTGTTCATGTGTCATCGAATATAAATCCGAAATATGAGCAATATTTCGTGTCAATGTTTTAGCCGTTGTTTCTCCAACATAACGAATGCCCAATCCAAACAACAAACGATTTAATGATTGTGTCTTCGATTTTTCAATCGCCTCTTTCAAATTCAACATCGACTTTTCACCAAAGCCTTCGAGTTGTTGTAAGGCCTCATATGGCAAGGAATAAATGCCTGCAATATTTTTTAAATAACCTTGTTCAAAAAATTTACGAACCAATGCATCGCCCAATCCTCTGATATCCATTGCATCTTTTGATGCAAAATGCGCGATGCGTTCAATGACCTGTGCCTCGCAATTGATATTCGTACATCGCCATACTGCTTCTTCATCGGGCTTGTATAATATTTCATTGCACACCGGGCAATGCGTTGGAAAATCGATATGTTTTTCTGTGCCGGTTCGCAATTCAGGAAATGATTTCACCACATAAGGAATCACATCACCCGCACGTTCAATTAAAACGGTATCGCCCAACATCAAATTTTTTTCTTTCACCACTTCTTCATTAAACAATGAAAGTGAACTGATGGTTACACCACCGACAAATACCGGTTCTATTTTGGCAACAGGTGTTACACTGCCTGTTCGCCCAACCTGATATTCTACATGTAATAATTTACTGGTTGCTTGTCTTGCTTTAAACTTAAAGGCAATAGCCCATCGCGGATGATGTGAGGTTTGCCCAATCTTCTCTTGCAAACTCAAACGATTTACTTTAATGACCATGCCATCAATTTCATACGGAAGTTCATCACGTTTGCTTTCAAATTCAATCACTTTTTCAATCACTTTTTCAATACCCGAAATAATACTGGTATTGGGAAACGAGGTTTTAAATCCGAGCGATTCTAATGTCTTCAACACAGAAGAATGGGTTTTAAATTCTTCAGGGAAGATGCTTCCGTCTTCTAAGGTAATATTACTGACATTATATAAAAATGTTTCGAGTCCGCGTTTCGCCACTTCATTCGGGTCTTTTAATCGCAACGAACCGGAGGCTGCGTTCCTCGCATTTGCCAAAGGTGCCAATCCATCGGCAACTAATTTTTCATTGTATAATGCAAACGTTTTTTTATTAATTAAAACTTCGCCACGAATTTCAATTTGTTTGATATGGTATTTCGAAAGTGCAGCCATTAATGGAATAGAACGAATTTGTTTGGCATTGTTCGTCATATCATCACCTTGAACACCATCGCCCCTTGTTGCACCACGAACAAAATAATCATGTTCATACACCAGCGAAATACTGGCTCCATCAAACTTTGGTTCTACACAATATTCGAGTTGTTCTTCACCACTGAGTTCCCTGCATTTTCTATCCCAATCGAAAAGGTCTTCGGCATTGTAACTGTTTTCTAAACTAAGCATCGGAACTAAATGAGCCACCGAAGGGAAGTCTTTGTTCAACCCTTTGGCAATTCGTTGTGTAGGCGAATCTTGCGTGACGAGCGAAGGATTATGTTGTTCAAGTGTTTTTAATTTTTTAAATAAACTGTCATATTCTGCATCTGCAAAAATTGGATTGTCTTTTACATAGTAAGTCCAATCGGCAAAATTTATAATGTCTTTTAATACATCTAAATGCGCTTCATTCAGTTCTGTTTGAAGAAGCTCTTTTGCTTTATTGACAAATTCAGTTTGTTGCGATGTTGAGTACATGATTATTGCTTGAGACGTTTGTCAATATTAATAATTTCTTTTGAAAGCACTTTTATTTTTGAAAAATCTTTATGCAAAGGGTTTATCAAAATATTGTGCTCTGTTTCGATGATGGAAGAAGGGACTTGTATGGCAAGAAATTTATGTTCATTGATAAAGGCATTCCCTTTTTTTTGAGTTGAATAAGAAAATGGAATGGAGTTCCAATCTAAGGGCAGCATTTCTTTTGTGAGGACATGAATTAATTTATCAGGAATGTCTAAGATGAGCAAGCAAAATTTTTGAGTAGCAAGATAAGCCGGTAGGTGCGCCAAGGTTTCTAGTAAGGCGAGTGATGCTGAAGTAGAGCTGTATAACATCCTTACCCCTTCGCTATTCCATCGCCCTCCATTTACAAATGCCCCATAACCCGAAAGGTCTTCGATATACTTGCATTTACTAATTCTAAAAACTTTCATCAGGAATAAACACCGTGTTCGATTCGGCCAAGAAGATTCATCAATAATTTAATGCCAATCGATGTATCTAAAAATTCTTTTGGTTTTTTTTGACCCAATGCGAGGAGGGTTGAATCCATCCAAAGTTTAAATGTCGACAAACTACCAAGCACTTCTTCACCGTAATGATATAATTTATTCAACTCCAAAATCCGTTCGCTTTGTTCTGTGCTCAGTACCGATTTTTCTGTGTATCTCCTTAGGGTTCGTTCTGAGATGTGAAGAATAGTTGACATTTCATCTGTCGAAATTCCCATCATGACAAGGGTGTTATCGAGCACTTTTTTTGACACCCCTTTTTTGATGGCACTATGCACATCCATATCAGAATAAATAAAATCTTTGAACCCGGCTTTCCGAACAGGCAAATAGGCTGTAGCATATTCGCTCACTTCGGAAATAGTTTCTTTTGTTGCCGGATAAACTTTTTGTTTTTTACTCGCCGCTTTCATGATTATGGCATTTGTCACAAATTTATGGTCAAATTACCGAAGTAAAAAATATCTTTTTATTTCATGCGTAGTAATACCTGCCATGCATTTTCAACTTCATTCTTTTTTAAATATTCCTTTGCCAATTCCTCAGTACTTTTAGTTGAGTCGATTTCAAAATTTTCATCAAGGCTAGGAATCGATGCAGTGTTCCCTAATTGTCCGAGATGATTTCCGTTGAGTACTTTACTATGCTTGATATACTCGGGCAATGCATCAATACCAATCCCTAATTGCTGATTAGGTTTTGCAACTTCAAAAATGGCGTTGCCACTTGCTCTGCAATAATAATCGAAACCCATACGGGCTACAAGATCAATTTTATGCGGATCGATTTGTTGGTTTTCGTCAAGCACTTCATCATTGATATGCATACGTAACACTTCACAAATGATCAAATTTCCTGCGCCGCCTTCTGTTCCGGTTTCTTTTACTTCCAATACTTTACATTCGAATTGTACCGGTGATTCTTTTACACGAAATGGTTTTACTAATTCAGACGCAATGGGTGTTAATCCTGATTTTTCAAATTCGCTGACATCTTTTGCATATTCGCAACTGCTCAAACTCATTTGCTGAACAATCGCATAATTCACCACATTAATGACTACTTCCTTTGTGGCAAGAACATTTTCTAAAGTATGTTTAATGGTATTATCTCTTACACGTCGAGCTGGAGAAAAAACCATAATCGGAGGTTTGCTTCCAAAGACATTAAAAAAACTGAACGGTGATAAATTCGGGTTGCCATCTGCATCAATAGTCGAAGCAAAACAAATTGGACGAGGTGCAATAGCGCCTAAAAGATATTGATGAAATTGGGCAGTTTTGATAGAGCCTGGTGTGATGGTCATTTTATACGTTGCGAGTTAATGAGTTACGAGTTACGGGTTGGTGCATTTTTAAAAAACTATTTCTTCTTCAATGCCAAGATAGAAAAATCAGAAGCATCTTTTAATATCGTATTCTTCAATCGTCCTAAACCTTCAATTTCCATTTCAACGATATCACCGGGTTGCAACCATTGCACTTTATAGTTTGGATCGTTGAGTAAGCCGGTACCATTCAATTCCAGGAAACAACCGGTGCCAACCGTACCGCTGCCAATTACATCGCCGGGCATAATGTCTACACCGTATGCGCAACGTTCAAGAATCTCTGCAAAGGTCCAGTCCATATCGCCTGTATTTCCTTCACTTACTTGAACACCATTCACCCAACAATTCATTTTCAAATTATAATTATTACCGGTATGATTTTCTTTGCAAGGAATTTTATACGCTTCTAATTCATCAGGTGTAACCAACATGGGCCCTATCACTGTACTAAAATCTTTCCCTTTTGCAGGACCAAGATTGAGTAACATTTCTTCCATTTGTAATGTGCGGGCACTCATATCATTCATAATCATGTAACCGCCAATATATGCATCCGCTTCAGACGCTTTAATATTTCTTCCCTTTTTGCAAACGACAATGGCAGCCTCTAATTCAAAATCTAATTTTTGAAAATGATCGGGCATACATACAATATCACCGGGACCTTGAACAGCTTGATGATTTGTAAAATAAAATATCGGGTACTGATCAAATTCTGTAATCATATCCACTTTGCGGTTACGACGGGCAGCAGCCACATGTTGTCTGAAGGCATAACCATCTCTGCAACTCGCAGGATGAGGAACCGGCGCCAAAATATCGGCCTGTTCAACACTTAAATCGCTTGCATATTTTCCTTCTTTGCAATTTTTATCGGCTTCCCTAGCTTTATCAATCAATGATTCCCATTGTTCTAAAAACTCTTTCATCGTGGATGGAAATAAAGGATCGATAGTGTGAAGGTTATAAAGTTTGTTGCTATTTAAAATAGCTAATTGCTCTGTGCCTTTATACCGGTGTGTGACAAGTTTCATTTGAAATAATTTTGTTCGCAAAAGTAGTGTATGAGTAGGAATAAAAAAGGGAATGATTTATTCATCTAACTACAATGATATTGATTTAACAGGGTCGGTAAAAGCGACAACATAGCACAGCGAAACCAAGACGTTTCGCAGAACAATTAGAATGATTCATTCATCTTAATACAATGATATTGATTTAACAGGGTCGCTAAAAGCGACAACATAGCACTACGAAACGAAGACGTTTCGCAGAACAATGTGAGGTGATAGGGATTTGTCAAGTTATCTAAAAGCCATAATATTCAAATTTAAAATGTCGTAACTTCCTAAACCCGATTCAACAATAAAAGATAGCATGTAAAATATTATATTTTTATATGTTAAAATAATAAAATGCATAAACGATATTATTTCAATTCAAAGTGAGTGCCATATTTTAAATATACTTTATTTAGTTCGTAACTGAGAATTTTTATTCCATCAATCAAGTCAACTATTTTTTGAATGGCATATAAATTGTTTAATGCCATCACGAATACTCAACTCAAACTCAAAACAATTATGAACAGAAGATTACTATGTTTAGCAATAATGCCTTTATTGGTATGCTTTAGTTTGGTAAAAAAACTAGCAGCAGAAGGTACTGCAACAGTTTCTCCAACAAGTACTGCCCTTTCGGCGTTAGCCTTATTGCCCAGTCAACAAAGAGGCAGTTACTTAGGTTGTGCTGTTGACCAACGTATTGAGTTTAGAATTAAAGACCATACAACGGAACATTTTTATTATGGTTTTAGTTGGCGCAATTATCAAAGTGGTACTACTACTAACCCAACTATTTCTAACATGTATATGCGTATCTACGATCCTACAGGAACGCAGGTTGCACAGATAAATTTGCCAACAAGTGGAAACGGTTTTATTGGCAATTTTACCCAGGCAAGTATTGGTGCAAATATTTCAGGTTCAGACCCCGGAGGTTATACGCCATTAAGTTATACGCCAACAATGGACGGAGAATATCATATTGAATTATATAGAAGTGCAAACTCAGGCAGTTCACAAGATGCGGCAACAACATGGAGTGAATCTCCCTATTTTGATATGCAAGTTGCCACTACAAATGGCAATCGTTTTGATGGAAGAGTACATTGTAATAAGTGGGCTTTTGTAGCAGTAGATGCAAATTTTTCACCGGCTTTTGATGCGGATGCTTCACCAACAATTCATGCATGGTCGACAGACAGTGTGATTTTAAAATTTGATTTTCAACCTTTCTTCAGACCCATTGCATATGATTTAGCAGTAACTAAATATGGCCTTATTAATAATGGAAATTGGATCAATGACAGGAAATCGGCAAACTCTACGCTCTCTCCATTATTAGCGGGGGGGTATTTATTATTTTTAAATTATCCCGATACAACTATTTATGCAGTGGCTCCAGTACCGGCCAATCCGGTCATGCAAAATCCGGTTATTGTCAATTGTTCAGCACCGTATGGCATTCGCTATACGGTAGCAGCAGCGGGCGATGTACGCATTTCATTAGACTTAAACGGGATACCCGGTTATCAACCTGGCACGACCGATTTAGTACTTGAACAACTCGATGCTTTGCAAGGTTTGAATACCATGACATGGGATGGAAAAGATGGATTGGGTAATAATGTGCCGAATGGTTTTCAGTTTAAAGTGTATGTACAATATTTAAAAGGCCGTTTCAATGTGCCGATTTATGATGCTGAAATTAATAAAAACGGATTTAATATTTCTACTGTTGCTCCAATTCTAAATCCGAATGTGAGAGTGTATTGGGACGATACGAATTTGCCTTCGACCGGCACATGTGGTTCATCGAACGATAATCAAAACAATGCAACCGGAACAGGTATCGATAATACATTTCTTGGAAGTGTTTCACCGGCACATGCATGGAGTGGAAACGGAAATCCTACGCAAGCAATTCCTGCACCTGCAGTGGGTACGAACGAAACCGGAAATCTGCAATGCGATGATTTCGGAAATGTGCGGGTCATTAATACATTTGGTTGGGGCGTGTTTTCATTAGATAGCATTAATGTTCAATTGGGTTGTTTAACTGCATCAGGTACTTTGTGGAATGATGTGAATGGTAGTGCCAACGGAACAAACTCAAACATTTTTTCAGCTGGTGAAAACGGAACAAATTTAAGCAATACATCATTCGCAACCTTGGTCGATCCTGTTACCGGCAATACCATGGAAAGTGTTGCGTTGGGTGGAGATGGTACGTATTCATTTATAAAAGTACCAACCTATGCAACGGGGCTAATAGTGCGCATTACAAATACATTAGGCATTGAAGGAACAACCGCTCCTGCAATAGCAACCTTACCTGCAGGGTGGGTAATCACATCTCCATTAACACAAACATTTAATACAATTACTACCAATATTTCGACATTAGATTTTGGTATTGAAGAATTACCGACACCTGCTATATTAACGGCGGCGATGCAAGTAAACCCTGGTGGTACAAACAGCGTAGCTGT
>JANNYV010000158.1:0-5105 GCA_031410275.1 Bacteroidota bacterium | reverse complement strand
AATACGGCCAGCGTGGCACTTTCAGCCCAAGATAAATGTTCAGGGCTCTTGCCATAATAGCGCCATGAAGCCGCAGATAATCCGACCACATTATTTCCGAAAGGCGCATTGGAAAAATACATGATGAGAATTTCTTTTTTTGAATAGGAACATTCAACGCGTGTAGCCAATATCATTTCTTTTATTTTTTCGAAGAATGTTCGTGACGGATTACTTCGCATCATGCGCACCACCTGCATGGTGATGGTGCTGCCGCCGCTGACAATTTTTTTCTTAGTAATATTTTGTTTAATCGCTCTTGCAGTTCCTCTAGCACTGATACCGATATGCCGGTAAAATGTTTTGTCTTCGAAGGTTAACAAACAAGTTTCCATTTTGGCCGGGATTGAATTTAAGGGAGCGAACCGCCATTGTTGATCGGCTGCAATGCGTGCGGCGAGCAGTTCACCGTTTTTATCAAATAAAACAGTTGATGTTGGTTTGTTGAATAATGTAGTCGGTAAACAAAATATGTAGGCAAGAAGTGCAACGAGAAATAGGATCAGTGTGGCTTTTTTCTTGATGGATAAACGTGTAAAGATCGATGTTCGAGGTTCGATGTTCGATGTTCGGAAGGAACGTGAAAAGATCGAGAATCGAGGTTCGATGTTCGATGTTCGATGTCTGGAAGGAACGTGTAAAGATCGAGGTTCGGTGTTCGGTGTTCGGGGTTCGATGTTCGAGGTTTGGAAGATACGCAGGAAGTGACGAGCGTGAGGGATAGAAGTGGAAAGCCCGGAACGAGGAACGAGTGAGGACTTGGAACGGATAGCCCGACCCCGGAGCAGAAAAGCAAAGACCATTTCTAATATTGTTGAATAGGCATTTGCTTTTCGCTTCGGGGGCACGCCCAAATGAATAATTCTAGAAACTTGTTTTGATAGCTTATGTATAAAATGAGGCATGTAAAATTTTATTTCTCACATAATACTACATGCATACTATGGGTGATTCCGGCGATTTGATTATTCGTATGCATTTTTTACAGGTTCGAAGTGTAACTTTGATTATGCGTTTGCAGCATTTATTTCAACACATACTTATAGTCCTTGTTATTGCCTTCATGCAATATGATGTGAATTGTCAACAATATACATTTCGCAATTATTCGGTAGAAGAGGGAGTGGCGCAATCGCAGGTGTATACGCTGTTGCAGGACAGTCGAGGGTATTTGTGGTTAGGCACAAGAGGTGGTGGAATTTCACGTTTTGACGGGAGTAGTTTTAAAACGTATACGACCAAAGACGGGCTTTGTAATAATTATGTGTGGCGTATTAAAGAAGATGAGCAACATAATCTTTGGATTGCAACGAATAACGGTCTGTCGAAATTTAATGGGATACGATTTGAGAATTTTTTTCCTGAAGGCAATCAAAAAGCGGTGAGTGTGCAGGATTTTTGGATAGAGAATTCGAAGGATATTTGGTTGGCTACACAAAATGGTATTTATACATTAGCGAATAAAAAATGTACGAACCTTCATGATAAACTGAATATAAAAAAGCAGGCCTATTATACTATTTGCAAAGTGGGGAATGAGTATTGGTGTGGGAATGGAGAAGGGTTGAGTAGAGTTACTTCGTCTACTATTAAACATGATGAGATTATTTTCGGAGATAAAAAAATGGCAGTGAATGTGATTCGTTGTGATGCCGTAAACAATGTGTGGATAGGCACTTATGGCGACGGGGTGCATTTGTATAAAAATAAAACATTGATAAAATATGCTGAGAATACATTGTTAGATCATCAGACCATCTTGGATATTTATTTCGATAAAAATCAAAATGTATGGTTTGCGACATTGATGAATGGGGCTTGCCAATGTAATTTACTTTCGAACTCATTAAATTGGATTACAGAAAATGAAGGGCTGAGTAATAATCATATCCGTTGTATAGTGCAGGACAGAAGCGGCAATTATTGGTTGGGAACAAGTGGTGGCGGTGTGTGTAATTATTTTGGAAAGCAATTTGTGCATTTCGATACGCATGCCGGTCTTGGCGGAAATTTTATTTACAGTATTTATAAAGATAGCCGGAACAGGCTTTGGATAGGCACTTCAACGAATGGGTTGACTGTGTTGGATAGTGCGCGCTTTAAGATATACAATACCGTAAGTGGTTTTGCGAATGTAAAAGTAAAGGCTATCATTGAAGACAATCATGGCAATCTTTATTTCGGAACAGATGGAAATGGCGTGTATGTTTTATCTGATTCGGTGTTTACATCCTTGCCGCAATTTAATGGAATGTATGTGAGAGGATTTGATAAGGATAAACAAGGAAGTATTTGGATGGCAACAGCCGGAAACGGATTGTATAACATTGTGCCTTCAGGAGAAGATGGTAAAAATAATATTGTGGTTCATTATACAGTGTCGGAAGGTTTATTAAACGATCGTTTAACTTCATTGCATATCGATCAACAATCGAGGATTTGGTATGGAACAGAATTGAATGGTGTCGGAATTTTTACACCGGAAAAAAATACGACTGAATCACTCACACTAAAAAACGGATTGCCTTCGAATGCCATACGGAGTTTGTGCGAGGATCGACAAGGGAATCTTTGGATTGGCACTGCCGGCGATGGGATAGCATGTTATGCAATGTATAGGAATGACTTTGTTAAAAAGAATATTGACTACAATGCCCAATTAAAATCGAACAATATTTATTTGCTTTGTGTAGATGCATCGAATAATCTTTTTGCTGGTAGTGAAACGGGTTTAGATTATTTGGAGTTAGATAGTAACCGTCGTGTGATAAAAACAAAACATTATAGTAAAGGCGAAGGATTTTTAGGAATAGAGACTTGTCAAAATGCGGTGTATGCTGAACCGGACGGAACTGTTTGGTTTGGTACAATTAATGGGTTGTCGAAATATAATCCGGGTTCGAAAATAAAAAATCAGCATGAGCCGGTCACAACAATCAACAATGTGCGTTTGTTTTTTACTTCGTTGGATACACAACTTTATAAACAATGTATTAGCGATTGGAATTGTATTTCGCATTTAGAATTGCCTTATAATAAAAATCATTTGAGTTTCGATTTTACGGGTATTAATTTAAGTAACCCTGATGCTGTATTGTTTCAATGGAAATTAGAAGGCTCTGACGAAAGTTGGTCTCCGCCTACTTCGCAGCGAACAGTGACCTACTCAAATATTCCGCCGGGGGATTATACATTTAAAGTGAGAGCTTGTAATGAAGATGGTATTTGGAATAAACATCCGGCGACTTTTTCATTTACAATTCGTACACCGCTTTGGAAGAAATGGTGGTTTATGACATTGTGCGGCATGGTGTTTTTAAGCTTACTTTACTTTTTATACAGAAAAAGAATTGCTTCGATTAAACAAAAAGCAAAAACACAACAAGCGCAATTGCAGCTTAAAATGGAGCTTTCAGAACTTGAGCATAAAGCCTTGCGTTTACAAATGAATCCGCATTTTTTGTTTAATGCATTGAATTCAATTCAGTCGTTGATAGGGACTAACAATGAGCAGGAAGCGCGTTACTATCTCGCCAAGTTTTCGAGTTTGATGCGGCAGATATTAGATAACTCGAGAGCCAGTGTCATTGCCTTGCAGCAAGAAATTGATACGTTGGAAAATTATTTATTGATAGAAAAATTTTGCAATGGCAACCGGTTCGAGTATGAAATTGAGATTGCTGAAAACATCGAAACCGATTACGTAAAAATTCCGCCGATGTTGTTGCAGCCATTTGTTGAGAATTCGATTAAGCATGGGTTGCGTTATTTGAAAGAAAGGCAGGGATATATTCATGTTGCGTTTACCGAAACGGAACATTTTATTGAGTGTACAGTGACCGATAATGGCATAGGTCGAAAACAAGCAGATGCAATGAATAAGCAAGGAAAAGAAAGTTATCATACCTCGACGGCGCTGTTAGTAATTCAAGAACGATTAGATTTATTGAATGGAAATACAGCAGTGAAACCCATAGATATTATAGATTTGTATGACGAACAACAAAACCCTATTGGGACCAAAGTGATAATACAAATACCGATTACCTAAATTGAAAAATATGATTAACGCCATTATCATCGACGATATTGAACAGGCCAGAATAACGCTGAAAAAAGATTTGGAAACATACACCCCGGATGTTGTGGTGATAGGTGAAGCGAATGGTGTGATTGAAGGTGCAAAGTTATTGAAGAATATGACACCCGATGTGTTGTTTCTCGATATTCAAATGCAGGACGGGAGTGGTTTTGATTTGTTGGATATCCTTCAAGACATTCGGTTTCAGATTATTTTTATTACCGCATCGGACGCCTATGCGATAAAAGCGTTTCAGTATGCTGCTATCAATTATTTAGTAAAACCGGTTGACCCTGATATGCTGATTACGACGATAGCGCAATTGAAAACCAGGCTCAGCAATGAATCTGACAGGTATAAATTTTTAAATGATGCGTTAAAAAATACATCTAAAATTCAAACGAAACTTGCATTGAATACGCAGGAAAAAATTCATATTGTGAATATTGCCGACATACTCCGTTGTGAGAGCAATGTAAATTATACGGAGTTTTATTTTACCAACCATAAAAAAATAGTGGTCACCAAAACCTTAAAAGAGTTTGAAGAACTTTTAACGGCTCATGGTTTTTATCGCGTGCATCAATCACATTTGGTGAATACGGTTTATCTTAAAGAATTTATTAAATCGGAAGACATGTTGATTCTGCATGATGATACTAAGATTCCTGTTTCGAGCCGGCGAAGAGCTGAGGTGATGAAGATGTTGGAGGGATTGTAATCAATAAAAATGCATTGATTTGAGTTTTTACAAGGTCGCTAAAAGCGACAACATAAGTTTTCTCTCCGCAGAGTGTCCTCCACAATAATCTTGAATTAAGTAAAATGTTTATGAGACACTCTGCGGAATCCTATCAGTCTCGTGGATTAGAATGTCCGCGACAGAATCATTTTCAAAATCGAGCCGGGTCTGCGGAAATATTTTTTATCTTTACAATATGAGTGTTCGCAAAACAATCCCTTATAAAAGTGGCGTATTCTTTAT
>JANNYV010000157.1:0-2584 GCA_031410275.1 Bacteroidota bacterium | reverse complement strand
AAACCTAATAAAACATATAAAAAACCATAGAACAATCTTAACCAAAATGCAAATTTATTGCGCATGTAATATTTTAGAGTTCTTTTAAAAAGGACGAAAAATTCTATGAAAATGTTATTTCTTGAAATCAAATTTCCTGTTGATGAATTAAAATTTGTGTAATCAACGGTTACACTTCGCGATCCAATATTTGCGACTCCGGTTCCCAATGTATAGGCAAGTGTCCATATGCCAGTGTTGTATACCCATTTTTGTATACCTCCCAATGCACTCGCTCTGTCATCAGCAACATATAACACAGACCCATTCGCCACTGCACCCGGGCTCTTTGAAAAGCCATACGAACTTGGACCGGAAGCTGTTGGTAAGCCGGGTAATATTGTAATTGTATTTCCGGTTGTAATGGGTAATCCTGTTCCCACGGATGCAACGCCTTGTATACTTCCTGATGCAGCTGCACAAAGTAATTGAGTATTAAAAATTTGGAGTGTTCTTGCATTTGCAATAGTTGTACTCACTTGCACACTTCCTGAAGTGGAACTAAATGTGTTTGTGCGAACACCACCCCCAGTTCCGGTGCCCGAAGCCCAATAACGTAAACCATCATTCGAAAAAACACATCCTCGGATATTGTTTGCTGTGAAACCTTCTGCATTCGGAATAGCGGAAGATGTATTCACAATTCCATTTGCATCAACACGTGCGATGACCCTGTCTGTGCCACTTGCATTTGTGCCGGTTCTGTAACCCACAAAGCCTAGATAAGCACCGGTTTCAGACCGTGATAAAGCTCCTTCCGAATTTGCCGTACCACTTATAGTTAATGCACTCGTACCTGTTGAAGGAATAGAAATTGTTTGTACTAAACTTCCTGCATTTGTATATTCAATTAAGGAAGCAGAGGTATTTGCATTCACATTGAGCACAACTAAATTACCTTGTGTAAATGCGCTCTGTGCTCTAAGTGTTGGTGCTAATAAGAAAAGTAGGAAGAACAAAAAACAGGAAATCAAGCAATTATTTTTTTGCATTTTATGGTTAGAATTAAGTTAGCAATTTGAAAAATGAATGTCGATAAAACGTAGTATCTTTTATCGTTCGCGAAAGTAGAAACTACCCATAAGGATACATGCACAAATAAAAATAGTAATAGTAAAATAAACATTCAATAGGAATATGATAATGGTTTGGTAACATAGTTATACAAAGGGTTTCAGAGAATTGATATGGTAATTATTTTGTAAGAGTTTGATAACATTGCTATGGTTTCGAGACTCTACTTTTGCCGATATTTTTACGCATGAAACATAAAATTATTTTTGTTGCCATTATTTATTTTTGCTTTTGTTCCTGCACAAAATTTAGGAGTATTGGATTGAAAAATAGTAATGACTATACTCATCCAATCAGTGGAGTCATCAGTTTCGGCTCACTTCGAATCAACGAATTTATTTGTAAGGGAGTGAATACTAAAGCTCAGCAATATTTCGAAGGCTCTGATGCGAAGTGGTTTGAGTTATTTAATCCTACTGATAAGGATATTACATTAACAGCCGGTAAATGGTTTCTTACAGATAGTTTAGAAGAACCAACAAAATATAAGATTCCTCAAAACACTAAGGGTGAACAATGGACTGTTCCCTCAAATGGTTACTTAGCGGTGATGTGCTTGAAATCAACTTCTATTCCGGCACCATCAAAAATTAATGCTTCGTTTAGTTTGAGTAGTACCGATGGAAGTATTGGAATCTTTTATCAAAATGATTCATCAGCTTTATTAATCCCGATTGATACAATTCGTTACTCCTTTCCCGGTGGAGCATTAAGTGGTATTAGTTACGGACGAACGCCAAATGGAATCGGCCCTGTTTTTCAACTTTCCGACGTGACTCCGGAAGCATCAAATTAAATTTATTCAATATGACCATCAAATTATGTTCTGTCTTGTTTCTCGTATGTGTGAGTCTTTTTTCAGAAGCGCAAAAATTATCATACACAACAACATTCAGAACGGAAGTAGCTGAACCTTCAGATATTATTTATAATAAGGATTATTCAAAATTTTATATTGTAGGTGATCAGGGTTATTTGTTTTTGACTGACACACTTGGAAAAATAGTCAAGACTGCTAAAAATTCAGGAACTGATTTTGAAGGCGTGTTTGCAGATGAGCAATATGTGTATGTAACGGATGAACGTACACGACGAATTCTTTTGTATGATGCAGAAACATTAGTGTTTGTGAAGCAATATGAAGTTAGTTATATAGGTGCAGCGAATGAAGGCTATGAAGGTTTGACATTCAATAAAAAGAAGAATTGTTATGTATTGGCGGTTGAAAAAAATCCGTGCTATTTATTTGAACTGAATAAAGATTTTCAAAAGCTGGCGGAAATAAAAATAAAATCTGTTTCAGATATTTCGTCTGTTTGTTATCACGATGATTACTTGTATTTGCTAAGTGATGAGGATCAAACGGTTTATAAACTAGATCCACTCTCATACAATATTTTAGCACGATGGAAAGTTCCGGTGACAAATCCGGAAGGAATTTGTTTTGATAAAGAAGGCAATTTGGTGATTC
>JANNYV010000156.1:0-3423 GCA_031410275.1 Bacteroidota bacterium | reverse complement strand
TCTCCTTCACGGTCTTCATCCGATGCAAGCCACACTTCATCTGACTTTTTTGCCAATGCTCTCAATTCACTTACAACCTTCACTTTTTCATCCGATACCTTATAAGTAGGTTTGAAATTATTCTTAATATCAATTCCCATTTCGTCTTTTTCCAAATCGCGGATATGCCCGAAACAAGACTTCACTTGAAAGTCTGAACCTAGAATTTTCTCTATTGTTTTCGCTTTAGCCGGACTTTCTACAATCAGTAAGTTTTTTGCCATTCTGTGTATTTCTTGTTTGCTGAATTTTTGCAAGTATATAAAATAATCGGCAAATAAAAACTTTTACATCGAAGGAGCGGTTGTTTGAGAGGCTGAATGAAAACTCAATTTGTGAGTATAAACTCTAGGAAATTGCTCTCTTCCTAGTCTGTGACTATTTTGTTGCTGACACATGCGGTGCGAACAGCTGAAGAATGCTCAGATGCCGAACGGTGCCATCGCCACAACAGCTTAATATAGATTCTATTGCTGACCCCATAAAAATAAATATCACATTCAGAGCCTTTTCAATGATGGATTTCTGTGTAGAATAAAATTCAATAAAACTGCCCATTTTAAAGTTTTCGTAGTATGTTAGCAAACTAATTAATACCTCACATTAATGAAACATACAATCCTTTTATGTTGCTTTTTTAATTTGATTTCATCAGTAAGCTTTGCACAAATGGTGGATGAAGAATGGATGACAAATGCTAAAAATTACAAACTCAAATATCCGGATGATGACGTGTTAATGCTTTCGAGTTATGAAAAATATTCGTTTGATATTTCGTATGCAGACAAATCGGATCCTAAAATTATTGCATATAAAGAGGTTACTGAAGAATATATTGCCTTGAAAGATAATGTGCAAATTTCGTTTGGTGATGGGTATGATAGCTTTAGTGAAATCAAACGTCTCGCTGCACAACAGAATCTTGGCAAACGGTATAAGCCAATTCCTTTGCAAGTAAATGATCGCGAGTATAGTTCAGATGATTTATTTGACAGTGATTCGAGAGACAAGTATTTAATTTTTCCAATGAATACGTTGGGGATACGGATGCAGGGTTCATACATCAAAAATTACACGGATGTTCGTTATTTGACAACCTCTTATTTTGTTGATAAAATGCCTTGTCTTGAAAAAACGATTGAAATAGAAATCCCTGATTATTTAGATTTGGAAATACGTGATTTTAATTTTAACGGATACGATATTAAAAAGGAAACGACTGAAAATAAAAAAGCAGAAACGCATACCATTACGTTTACGATGAAAGATATGAAAGGCGTTCCATCTGAACGAAATGCGCCGGATATCAGTAAAATATTTCCGCATATTGTTTTTGTTGCTAAGCATTTTACAGATAAAAATAAAACCAAAATACAATTGTTCGAAAATACAGCCGACCAATATAAATGGTACAAATCATTAGTTGCTAAAATTGAGAATAATGATGCCGACTTAAAACCTGTCGTTGACAATTTGGTAAAGGGCAAGACCACTGATTTAGATAAAATAAAATCTATTTATTATTGGGTACAAGATAATATTAAATACATCGCCTTCGAACGGGGCATTGCGGGTTTTCAACCGGAAGCCGCATCGATGGTTTACAAAAATAAATTTGGTGATTGTAAAGGAATGGCGAATCTCTTAACCACTATGCTAAAAATTGCAGGCTTTGATGCACGACTGACATGGATAGGCACGAATGACAGACCGTATGATTATTCCTTACCGAGTATGATCGTAGATAACCACATGATTTGCGCATTGAAACTTAATAATAAATTTTATTTTTTAGACGGCACCGAAAAATATATTGCCTTTGATGATTATGCGCAACGTATACAAGGCCGGCAAGCACTTATAGAAGACGGATCAAACTATGTGTTGCAAAATGTGCCGACCTTACCGGTTGAACGGAATAAATATATTGAAAGTAAAACCATTAATATTGAAGGTGATAAATTGAAAGCGCAGGTTTCTGAAACCTATAATGGCGAAAGTCAAACAAATTTTCTACGGGCTATCAATGATATTTCAAACAGCAAACGTGAGCGTGTGTTGAATAATGTACTCAGCGGTGGCGATAAAAATTTTGATATCAGCAATGTATCGAATGCGACATTTGAAGAGCGTGAAAAGCCCATTCATTTAACATATGATGCCATGGTATCGAACAAAGTTACTCAGTTGGGAAATGAGGCCTATGTATCGATTGATTTTAATAATGATCTTGAAAGCTTGATTGCTGAAGACAAACGAAAAAATTCGGTTGAAGTCGAACAAAATATCCTTAGGGAATATACCACTGAATTGCAATTACCAAGTGGTTACAAAGTGAAACAATTACCCAGCGGTATTAATATTAAATCAGACAATTATGCCTTTGATGTCAATTACAAATCCGAAGGCAGCAAGATTATCCTCAGCAAAAAAATTATGATGAAAAATCATATTACGGACATAAAAAAAATAACACAATGGAACCAGGATTTGAAAAAACTGAAAGACATTAATAACGAACAAATCATACTTGAAAAACTTTAACGACTAAACAATTTAAAAATGAAAAAAATTTATATTCTCACCCTTTGTGTCCTATGTATCCATTCAGCCTTTTCACAATCGCGAAGAGAAGAACGAATAAAAGAAAAAAATCATGAAGGTTCCTTAGAGCTTTTTGATGTGGATGCAGATGACAAAGACTTTTCGAACTATATTATACCTGACAGTTTTAAGAAAGCCCCGGCGATTATTCTGTGCCAAAAAATAAAATATAATTGTCCTGAGAATGGATTGGGCGCAACCTATACGAGCACACTGCACAGAAAACTTGTGATTATAGAAAAGACTTCATTAGAAGATTTCTCGACCTTATATTTTGATTTGGATTTAAAAAAAGGTGTTGATAAAATTGCCATTAAAATTATTAAAAAAGGCGGAAAGGAAAATGTCATCACAGGACGTGATGCCATTAAAGTAGAGAAAGGAAATATACCCCGTATTTACCGTTCAAGTTTTAGTTATGGCAATGTTGAATATTATAAAATGGCCGTGCCAGATTTGGAAGTTGGCGATACCCTCGACTACATTTTAGAAAAGAAAAATAAAGTAGAAGTGAGTGGGTATACAATGACCGCTAATCCCCTACCGAAGTCATATTATTTTGTCAATAGTAAGTATCCTGTGATCAAACAAAAAATAGATTTCTTACTTTCTAAAGCTGATTATCTTACGTACAAATCAGTATTTGGTGTACCGGAAATAAAAGCGGTTGAAACCGATGAACGTCGACTGCATGCGTTTTCATTTACAGACAGCTATCGTAATGGAATTGAAGATGAGCGTTGGGTATATGATGCACGCGAATTACCGCATATAAAATTT
>JANNYV010000155.1:0-1889 GCA_031410275.1 Bacteroidota bacterium | reverse complement strand
TTTGTTGTAATTTCTTTTGTTTTATATCATTTTGCATTTGTTTGTGTGTATATTTGGATTTTGCTGTTTGCTTTTTCCTTTTTTTATAATATTTTACCCCTTTCATCTTTCTCTTGAACAGTGAATTGTGTGTTTTGCATTTCAACTATTAAATTATCTGATGCAAGTGGTAACATATTATATAAAAAGGCAAATGCAAACAGCAAAATACAAATAGACACACATCCATTTGCAAATGGATATTATACCATAGAAATTACCACAACAGATGGCAATAAACGAGCTTACAAAGTCAATATTATTCATTAAAAAATAAACGGGAAATATAAAAACAAAACGCTTGGATGGTAAGTATGGCCGCTGAGTACTAACTCAAATTTTTATTTCTATCTTTATCTTTTGCTTAAGCGGAACATAATACGTTCGTTCCAACGAGCAAAAATGATAATATGAAGAGTGGTAGCATTTTTACATTACCCCTGCCCTGCAAAATAGAGCAGTCCCGTATGTACTGGATTGGGCTTATATCCTACTTGTTCGAGCTCTTTTGCAACAACTAATTTTCATCATTACCACATAGATAACAAGAAGAGTTGGAGTGGGAGCATTTTTACACTACCTTCGCCCCGCGAGGTAGAGCAGCGGTAGCTCGTTGGGCTCATAACCCAAAGGTCACTGGTTCGATCCCGGTCCTCGCAACAATAAATAAATGGCAAAGTTTATCTTTGCCTTTTTTAATTTTATCCATTATGTCTTTATACACTGTGGCCATTGTAGGTCGACCCAACGTAGGAAAATCAACACTTTTTAACCGTCTCATCGGTGAGCGTAAAGCCATTGTAGATGATGTCAGCGGTGTTACACGCGATCGTCAGTATGGCGAAAGCGAGTGGAACGGGAAACATTTTCATGTGATTGATACCGGTGGCTATGTGGCTAATGGTGATGATGTGTTTGAAAAAGAAATTCGTCAACAGGTAGAAATTGCTATCAAAGAAGCAAGTGTAATTCTCTTTATAGTAGATGTAACAAGCGGTATTATGGGGCTTGATGAAGAATTTGCTCAGCTCTTACACAGAAGCAAAAAGCCAGTATTGCTTATAGTGAATAAAGTAGATAACAGTCGACGCCAAATTGACGGCGTAGAATTTTATAGCCTGGGTTTTGAACATTTGCATTTTGTTTCATCCCTTTCGGGAAGTGGCACAGGCGATATGATGGATGCAATAACTGCGTTGATGACTGAACCAACAGATGAGTTAAATACCGAGTTGCCGAAGATTGCGATAGTTGGTCAACCGAATGCCGGAAAATCATCAATCTTAAATGCATTGGTCGGTCAGGAGCGAAATATTGTTTCGGAAATACCCGGCACCACCAGAGACAGCATTCATACCCATTACAAACTTTTCGGAAAGGAATTTATTTTAATTGATACTGCAGGATTGCGAAAGAAAAGTTCAGAAAAAGAAGATATTGAATTTTATTCTACTATCCGTGCTGTGAAAGCCATCGAAGAAGCCGATGTATGTATGTTGATGATCGATGCCACGAAAGGAATGACATCACAGGATGTCAATATTTTTAGTTTGGCTACTCGAAAAGGAAAAGGCATTGTGATACTCATGAACAAATGGGATTTGGTTGAGAAGGAAACCATGACGAGTAAAAAAATTGAAGAAGAAATTAAACATAAAATTGCACCGTTTACAGATGTGCCTATTTTATTTATTTCGGCAACTGAAAAACTTAGAATTCATAAAGCGATTGAAGAAACGATTGATATATTTGAACGCCGCCAACAAAAAATTGCGACCTCGAAACTCAATGATATTATGTTGAAAGAAATTCAACATTATCCGGCGCCAATGTTCAGAGGCAATGCGGTG
>JANNYV010000154.1:0-16052 GCA_031410275.1 Bacteroidota bacterium | reverse complement strand
AATTGGAATTTTGGTGATGGTAATACATCTTCTTCACAAAACCCTTTGCATAATTATTTGAATGCAGGCGTTTATAATGTTGTATTAATTGTCACTAGCAGCACCGGTAAGATAGACACTTTTTCTACTACAGTTAATGTTGTAAATAATGCCTTTACTGTCACCGCCACCGCCTCCCCCTCCACCGTCTGTCAGGGCAACCCCACTATACTCACAGGTAGCGGTGCAACATCCTATTCATGGAGTGGTGGCGTAGTGAATGGTGTTTCGTTTGTTCCGGGTTCTACTGCAACATATACGGTAACGGGTTCGGATGCATTTGGTTGTACGAATGTAAGTACGGTGACAGTGAATGTCGTGAACAATTTAAATATCGCCATTGTGCCATCGAATCCTCTTCTTTGTTTGGGTGATAGTATACAACTCACTGCGTCCGGCGCCACATCTTATACATGGTCGCCGAATGTCGATATCAATGCAATAAATATTTCGAACCCCATTGTTTTTCCGGGTGCACAAACCACTTATATGGTGATAGGTACAGATGCATCGGGTTGCACAGGCTCTGCCAATGTGACTATTGATGTCGTAACGGAACCCAAACTTATTCTTTCAAAAAGTGGCGATGTAGAATGTAATATTCATACCATACAATTAAGCGCTTCTGGAACAAGTGCTTACACTTGGACACCGGCCGCCTTTCTTTCAAATCCTAATGCAGGCGTAACGAATGCGAACATTACACAAACTACAACCTTTACCGTTGTTGGTACCATTGGCTCTTGCGTAGTAACTGATTCTATAACGGTTGATGTATATAACAATGATGAAACATCGATCTATATCCCAAATGCATTTTCTCCGAATGGTGATGGCAAAAATGATTGCCTGCACATTATGAACTCGGCAAAATTTACAACCTATTATTTCGCCATTTATAATCGTTGGGGTGAACGCGTATTCGAATCCGATAATCCTAACGAATGTTGGGATGGTAATTTCAAAAATCAACCGGCACCATTGTCTGTTTATTATTATTTCCTCGATGCTGAAACCCGTTGCGGCAAACTATTTAAGAAAGGTGACATTACATTGATTCGATAATAGAAGACTCGATGCCCGGAATCCGATGTTCGATGTTCGGAGATTTATACAAAAACAAAACTTGCTTTCAACTTACAGTTTATTATAGCTCCGTAAATTCCCGGCGCAATTATTTCAACCATCCCTAAAACCTTTTTCCTTTATCTTTGATTTCTCACAAGAAATTTTTATGACAACAGATGTGTTGGTAATTGGTTCAGGAATCGCAGGCTTAAGCTATGCATTAAAAACATCCCTCGAACGGCCTGATTTAAAAATCATTGTCTTCACCAAAACCATCGAAGACGAAACCAATACCAAATATGCTCAGGGCGGTGTAGCCGCTGTGTTCGACAATTTGAAAGACAGTTATGAAAAACATATCAATGATACCCTCATCGCCGGTGATGGTTTATGCAACAAACATATTGTTGAACTTGTTGTAAAAGAAGGCCCGGAACGCATGAAAGAAATTATTCGATGGGGAACCGATTTTGATAAAGAAGCCGATGGTGATTACAAACTCGGAAAAGAAGGAGGACATTCCGAAAATAGAATTTTACATCATAAAGATATTACCGGCAAAGAAATCGAACGAGCGTTATTAGCGAAGGTACATGAACAAAAAAACATCCAAATCATTGATCATTGTTTTGTCATTGATATTATTACCCAACATCATCTCGGAAAATTAATTACCAAAGCAACACCCAATATCGAATGTTATGGTGTGTACGTATTAAATTTAGTTACCAATCAAACCGAAAAAATTTTATCCAAAGTAACTATGTTGGCTACCGGTGGTTGCGGTCAGGTATATCGTATCACCACCAATCCGAAAATTGCTACGGGCGATGGAGTGGCCATGGTGTACAGAGCAAAGGGACGGATAGAAAATATGGAGTTTATTCAGTTCCACCCAACTGCATTATACGAACCGGGTAAACGTTTCGGGCAGGCTTTCTTAATTACAGAGGCTGTTCGTGGTGACGGAGGCATTCTTCGTAATAGTAAAGGCGAAGAATTTATGATTCACTATGATGCCCGGCTTTCATTGGCTCCGCGCGATATTGTCGCCAGAGCAATTGATAATGAAATGAAAGTATTGGGCGATGAGCATGTGTATCTCGATTGCCGTCATATGAATATTGATAAATTCAAAGAACATTTTCCAAATATATATTCAAAGTGTAAACGTATTGGAATCGATGTGTCAAAAGATATGATACCCGTAGCACCTGCAGCGCATTATAGTTGCGGCGGAATCAAAACAAATGAATTTGGATTATCTTCCATCAATCGTTTGTATAGTTGTGGCGAAGCAGCCAGTTCGGGTTTGCACGGAGCGAATCGTCTTGCGAGCAATTCATTATTAGAAGCATTAGTTTTTAGTCATCGTTGTTATGAACATACATTACAACATATTAATGAATACGTCATTCATGAAAATATTCCAGATTGGAATGCTTCCGGAACTTCTGAACCCAAGGAAATGATTTTGATTACACAAAGCATTAAAGAACTGCAACTAGCCATGAGCGATTATGTAGGTATTGTTCGTAGCAATGTGCGTCTCGAACGAGCCATGAAGCGTCTTGATTTATTGCATTTCGAAACAGAGCAATTGTATAAAACCACTGCCTTATCTCCGCAACTGTGCGAACTCCGCAACCTCATTACCATCGCTTACCTGATTGTGAAATGTGCACAGTTTAGAAAAGAAAGTCGCGGCTTACATTATACTGTTGATTATCCGGCAAAGAGCGAGATGATTGAAAATATTGTGTTGTGAAAATGTGATGTTTGGGAATTCATCTTCAAAAAACAAGATGTTCTCTTTTGAAATTTCTTTTCTTGTAGCTCATCATTCAATCATTCATTAGGTATGGGTCCTGCTGGGAGTTTATGATGTCTCTATCAGGGCTGCAAGTCCTCACTCCGGGCTTTACAAATACTAGTCCACATTTATTTTGAAAATTTCTCTTACTTTTACCTTATGGCATTGTTACAAGTAAAAACGTCGTTCAATATTGATTTGCAATTTGAAACATCTCCATTTCATTTACGACTCTTTGCATGGATTATTGATTTTGTATTACTTATTATTTATTGGACGGTGATGCTGAATATTTTAAATAGTACATTCAGTCTTGATAATGCGTCCGAGTTTGGGCTGACCGAATTATTTTTGGTCACCCCTTTTCTGTTATACCATTTTGTGTTCGAACTTTTTTTTAACGGACAAAGCCCGGGCAAAATGTTGTTGAAAATAAAAGTGGTCGGGCTCACAGGGCAAAGTGCAACGGTGAGTCAATATCTTTTGCGATGGCTGCTTCGCTTTGTTGATTTTGGGATTGTATGGGGCTTTATTTTTTTAATTGGAGGAAGTACATTTTTAGGGATGTTGCTGATACTAGGAAGCGTTGCTGCGTTTGTGCTGTTTCTTGTAAGCCGTTATCATCAAAGGCTTGGTGATATTGTAGCCGGTACTACTGTAGTCTTAAAGCGATTGCCGTATAAACTAAGCGATACTATTTTTCAGGAGTTAGATACGAAAGGTTATAAAGTAACATTTCCTTCAGTGATGCGTTTGAGCGATAAGGATATTAATATTGTAGATAATATTGTGAAGCAACATCACAAATCGACGATTGACAAATATGTAGAGACGGTGGCTTTTAAAATAAAGGCTGTATTAAAAATTGAAACCGATATGCCGGACGACTTGTTTTTAGAAACACTGTTGAGAGATTATAATTTTTTGAGCAGGCGATAAATTCAATTTAAAAATGGGACTTGTGCTGCAAGAAATAGAATTGTAATTTCTTTTCATTCATTACACGTTTTCTGCAAGACATCAAAGATTTAGTCAGCTCTGTCAAATTCCAATCGCATTCCTTTCACATCATTTACTTGTTTCCCTTCATCGAACAATAAATTGCCATTGACAAAAGTCTTTGCAATAGATGCCGGAAATGTATGGCCTTCAAAAGGGCTCCAGCCACATTTATATAAAATAGTTTCTTTCGTTACTGTGCTTGATTTATTCATATCAACTAAAACCATATCCGCAAAATAACCTTCACGAATATACCCTCTGCTTTTTACATCAAAACATTGAGCAGGTGCATGACATGCTTTCTCTACTATTTTTTCTAAACTAATTCGCCCTTCTTTAAATGCTTCCAATAACATCAATAAACTGTGTTGCACAAGCGGTACGCCGGCAGGCGCTTCGAGATAAGGTTTTTGTTTTTCATCCCATGTATGTGGCGCATGATCAGTAGCGATGATATCTAAGCGATCATCTAATAAAGCTTTCCATAGTGCTTCTTTATTTTCTTTGGCTTTAATGGCAGGATTACATTTGATAAGATTACCATATTTTTCATAATCGTCTGCGGTAAAATATAAATGATGCACACATACTTCAGCCGTAATTCGTTTATCTTTTAACGGAAATAAATTGGTAAATAATTGCAATTCTTTTTCCGTACTGATATGTAAAATATGTAAACGTGTATTATGTTTTTTTGCTAAATGAATAGCACCGATCGAAGATTCATAACAAGCCTCCACATTTCTGATAACAGGATGAAAACGGGCATGATTGATATTGGTATTGGATGCATTTAATATCTCAAAATTTTCTCGAATGATACTCTCCTTTTCGCAATGTGTCGCAATTAATACTTCACTATCCGTAAATATTTTTTCGAGTGTTACAATATTATCCACGAGCATATTACCGGTACTCGAGCCCATGAAAATTTTTAATCCGCAAATTTCTTTTTTATGTTTATTAATTTGTAATGCATCGTCGATATTATCATTGGAAACACCAAGAAAAAAAGAGTGATTTGCCAAGGAGGTATGTTTTGCAATATCAAATTTTTCTTGCAACCGCTCCAGGTTTAATGTCGGAGGAATCACATTCGGCATTTCCATAAAGCTTGTCACACCGCCGGCTACAGCCGCTCTTGCTTCACTAGCTATGGTTGCTTTATGTGTAAGACCGGGTTCCCTGAAATGGACCTGATCGTCAATCAAACCGGGTAATAGAAACAGGCCTTCTCCGTTTATTTCATCCACATGTTCCTTGACAGAAATGCTTGATTCTATTTTTTCGAAACGTTGGTTTTTTATATAAACATCCTTTGTTTCAATTTTGCCTTCATTTACGATTTGAATATTTCGTACGATATAATTTTTCATTCCTTATGTATAGCACAAATGTACTACTTCATCAATTGCTTTGCAAAGAGAAAAAAGGAAGAGAAGAATGCGGATATAAAAATTGAGCGGCTTGAGAGAGCAATGCTGCATTTATTAATTCATCTTAAACGGAGCGACCAATTCAAATTCAGGAATGTTCACACGGAATAATTTTTTGTTCAGCATATTTTCCATTTGATAATTGCCAAGCATTTTCCCCATATCTGTTCTGATGTTTGCACCCGACACGTATTGAAATGATTCGCCGGGTTCCATCACCGGTTGTTGACCAACAACTCCTTCTCCTTCTACTTCACGATAGGAACCATTGCTGTCGAAAATATGCCAGTGTCTGCGAAGTAATTTAATAGGAAAGGCTGAAAAGTTTTCGATGGACACTCTGTAGGCAAATGTATACTCACCCAAAATTGGATTTGATTGCTCCTGATTATAAAATGTTTCTACGGTGATACTTACGCCTTCGGTTATTTGTTGTGCCATCATCTTGTGTAAAAGTAGGATTTTTTTAGAACCAACAAATTTTTTCTTACAGAATATAAACATCATCTACTATTTCACCATCAGATTCTGCCTTTCGGGCTGCAATTTCGTAAGGGTTTTTTCGATAGCCATACAGGACAGACAACCACAGGTAATGCAAAAGAAAATACATATAGCCATGCTTCTTCCATTGTTTTATATGACAAATTTCATGCCTAAGCCAAGCAGTATTTTTAATCAACTCTTCTTTCGTTGAATGATGTAAATGGATGGTGGCCCCAATGACAATAGCACAAGATTTACTGCGTAACTTATAGGCAGCAACTTTTCCTACCCACGAATTTTCTTTGACATGTACAAGTATTTGTGTCTTTTTATAATTGGCAACTTCTATCATACTTGTTGTTCATTAAAATAAAATGGAGAATTATGCTAACACCTTAACTCACTAACTCGTAACAATTTTAAAGTTTCCATTTATCCAATATTTGTTGTGCATGATCTGCGCTCCGTACTTTTTTTATGATATCAAAAATTTTTCCGTCTTCATCAATTAAAAATGTGGTTCGCAAGACGCCCATAAATTTATGACCAAACATTTGCTTCTCGGCCCAAACACCATACGCATTCATGGCTTTCAATTTCGGGTCGCAAAGCAAAGGATATTGTAAGGCATGCCGCTCTATAAATTTCACATGTTTCTTTTCATCATCCGGGCTAATGCCAATAATCTCAATTCCTTTCTTTGTCAGCTTTGAAAAGTTGTCTCGTAAATTGCATGCTTCAATGGTGCATGTTGGTGTTAAATCTTCAGGGTAAAAAAAGATAACAACTTTCTTTCCCAAATAGTCTTTTAGTTTTACCGGGGTTCCTTCCTGGTTTTTTAGTGTGAAGGCTGGTGCTTTGCTTCCTTTTATTAATTCGCTCATGTCGCTGTTTTATCTGTTTATTATATAACTCTGTTTATTTGTATTTCCATTTTCATCTGTTGCACTAAAGGAAAATATATGTGTTCCGAATGGAAAGTGTTCATCCATTTCATAATAAAAATAATCTCCTTTTTGCACTATGCGTAACCATTGCCCGTCTACATCAGCCATATATGTTTTGACCGATGTAGTTTCGTCCTTCGCAACAAAACTAAGTTGAGTAAGTTGCGAAATACTATCATTGTTTTTTATAGCCGATGTAATGAGAGGAGGCTGCTCGTCAATGACAATTTCGTACTCACCAAAGTCGCGTACATTCGTTACTACCATACCATTTACCAAAGAAGCGGCCTTGCCATTTTTACTTGTTTCTGTTCCGTAAGGGTAGCGAACCACCGCAATTTTATCTTTCAGATTCAATGGGATTGGCAATTTTGGGTTTAACTTCAAATCGAAATAACTATGCAAAGGCACAAATGGATAATGTACTTGATAGATATTCGAATAAAGTGAAGTGCTTGGCTTGATAGATGTTTTAAAACAAATATTATCGTACAAACAATCTTCATTTAATGTGAACTCGATATCCTCATTTTTGAATGTGTTTTGTTTGCCGGCGATAAATTCATCTTCACATCTATTATCAATTCCGTTAGCTTTTCCTTTTACAGAAAATGTGACCACACTCATGTTGTTTTTTGTATCGAGTACTTCGATTCTTATTTTTTTAATTTTGCCATCACTAAGGTCTATCATACCATTGCTTGTTGTGAAGGCTTTGTATATTTTAAGTTTATCATTTGCAAGTTGATGACAAAGTTGTATCCAGGGGCCACCATTTTTTTTGGTTTTGTAATCCGCCATGGCATTCATATACCGCGTGATATCGTAACTGATATTATCTGTTTGCCAAGAAAAGAAGGGAAGGCTATCTACGTACATCCTCATTTCGTAAATACCTAATGTGCCTAAGGCGTTTTCCATATAATCATCTCCATTGATACCGAAATAAACCTTGTCTGAATTCATTATGAGCAGAGGTTTCACCGGCTTATATACATTTCCTTTTTTTGTCACCGCAATCAGGGTGGGGCTTTGTTCATAAATACTTTTTATACCGTCATATAAGGCAACTTGTTTTACAATGGGCGCTTTGGTATCCGTCAGGTCAGCATAAAAGAGTAATCCGTTTAATGGATTTTCTGTTTTTGTATTTCGTATTTCCATATGTAAATGGGGTGCTTCGGACGAACCGGTGCTGCCGCTCCATGCAATAAATTTTCCTTTGCGAACCGGAAACTGATGTGGCATAAAATAAAGATCTTGCTTCCAACTTTTTGTTTCATATTGTTTGGCGCGCACGTAGTCTTCCAGTTCAGGATAAAATTTATTCAGATGTGCGTATAAAGAAGTGTATCCGTCGGTATGTGTAATGTAAATAGCATTGCCAAAACCGCCGGCTTCTATTTTTACTCTGGATACAAAACCGTCTTGTATGGCATGTACCAATTGATTCTCAATTTTATTGGTTCTGATATCAAGCCCTGAATGAAAATGATTGGCTCGACATTCGCCAAAATTACCGGCTAATGAAATGGGAAATTCCAATGGATTGATATATGTGTTGGTAGGATATTTTTTAGCAGGAAAAAAAGTTTGGGAATATGAAACTATGTAACCACAAATGAGAATAAAGGCAACGATATTTTTTTTCATCAAACTATTTTTTGCAAATGTAAAGGATAAAGGTAGATACCTGTTGCTAGGTTATTTAACAGTTGTAAATAAATCAAAAACGTTTTAAAATGTTTAAAAAGGCAAATTGAAGGTTGTAAAGAAATGTGTAATACTTTTACTCGTATTTTCTGTTTTGCTTTTTATGAGATACGCTATTTATAATGATTTGTTTATTGACAAATTCAAAAACGACCAAGTAAGGAAATCTTGTTAGTTGTATTCTTATATAGTAATTGCTGCTATGAGCAAATCCGTATCTTTCAGGATGTATGCTGATTTCATGAATGCAATATTCAATTTCATCTAATAATTCTCTGCTTAAATCTTCTCTCTGCTCTTCATATCATTCATACGCTTTTTTAATATCTTCGATAGCTTCTTGTTGAATAATTAATTCATACTTCATTACAGTGCCTTTTTATTCAGTATCATCTCCTTTGCTTCTTCCCAAGTGTGCACAGAGCTTATGCCGTTATTTCTATTTTCACGTCGTCGGTCAAATTGCTTTATTTCTTCGTCTGTAAAATCAATTAGGCTTTCGTCATTATTGTATTCTCGAGCTAACGCATACATCATCTTTAATAATTTTTCATCACCTACATTAACAAAGTCATGCAATTTTTCTTTTAAAAGAATGCTATTCATAGTAGTAAGATTTGCAACAAAATTACAGTTTAATTTTAAATCAAGTTCCTTGTTTCTAGAAAGTTATTGCCTTTGATAAATAAGCAACATTCATAAAATAGCAAAAATCAGCACAGTAATAAAAACGTTGTTTAACCCTTTTGTTCTAACTTAGCTAAAATTTATTTTGTATGCGACTGTTCAATATTTTTTTATTCTCTCTTTTTATTTCTTCATCCATTGTTGCGCAAGAAATAAAAAAAGAAAATGCCGGAACATTCTCAGGCCCATTTTCTGCACCACTTATTACATCTACATCGTATGATGATTTGAACAAACCTAGTTGGGATATTATTTTTCAAACCTTGCCAAATGAAGGAGAAGAAAATTTATTTCATATAAAAGAAGTAAAAGAAAAAAACAGGAAAGAAAAAATGGCCTCTGTATCGTCCTCATTTTTCTCATCAAATAAAACGGCAACGGCAACGCCTGTGATTGGAACAAACTTTAAAGGACAAGATTTGAAATCATGGACACCCACCGATAATAGTATTGCGGTTTCAAAAAAGGGTATTATCGTTTCATGCATCAATCAAGGTATTGCGTATTATGATACAGCCGGGAATACACATCTGATTGGTCAGTCATGGACAGCCTTTGTGAATGATACGACGCTGAAATCTGCAAAATTTGATCCTCGAGTTATTTATGATAGTTTGCATGACCGTTTTATTGTTGTCTTACTTCATGGGTACTCATCTTCACAATCTAAAGTGTTGATTTTTTTCTCTAAAACAAATTATCCTTTAGATGGTTGGTATGGTTATCATCTTTCAGGAAATCCTTTTTCGGGAACTGCATTTCCGGATACTTCATGGACAGATTATCCGACGATCGGAATCAATGATGATGAATTATTTATCAATGGAAACCGCTGGGGCAATCCACCTAACTATGATTGGCATGGAACCTATATTTATCAAGTAGGTTTAAGTCAGGGTTTCTTGGGTCATCCATTAAATTTTGGCGCTTGGAATAATATCTTCACACCGGATAGTTTAGATGGTATTACAGTATATCCTGCATCGAACGGATTGGGGCAACGAATGAAAAATAAAATGTATTTTGTTCAGACAATGCCTGATTCCGGTTCTGCGGTGTATGCATACAAAATTGATGGTACATTAGGTTCTCCATCACCTTCTATTACTTCCTATAAATATCCGATACCGCATTATGAAGTTTGTTCTAATGCCTTTCAAAAAGATCAGAATTCAGGTTTTATAGATTCATTAAGTACAGGTTATTCTTGGATGCAAAATGCTTTTTTATTAAATAATGTTATTCATTTTACGTTTGATGCAGATATGGGAAATGGATGGTGTGGTATTCAGTATGGTCGAATTTATTTAGACTCAAATAAAGCAGTCATGACTTCATATGGTGAACCGGGAACGGATTTTTGTTACCCTGCTATTGCGTCGCTAGGGTATGATTCATTAGACCGGAGTGTGGCTATTGCATATCTTCGTTCGGATACTACCACCTTGCCTGAGACCGGTGTGTTAAGTCTTGATGATGCGATGACATGGAGCGCTAAGCAAACCGTAAAAAGTGGTGATACTTCGGTGAATATTTTATACCCGCCTGATTATGGTATTCAACCGGAACGGTGGGGCGATTATACAGGTATGTGCAGAAAATATAATATCGGTACACCGCAAGTGTGGATGGCCGGAGCCTTTGGAGCAAACACGCCGCCAAGAAATAATTCGTATGGAACATGGATTGCACAAATACTAAACGGGCAAGGCCAAACCGTGGGTATAGCAACTGTTGCAAAAGATCCTGTAAAAAATATGCTTTATCCGAACCCGGCTTCGGATATGTTTATACTCGAATTTGAAAATACAGCAGACGGAAATGTATCCGTTGATTTATATGATGTTTCAGGAAGATTGATACGAAATCTTTTCACTGATTATTTGAGAGAAAGTATGAACAGGCTTTCATTTAATAAATTAATGTTGAGCACGGGCACCTATGTTGTGCGTGTAAGCAGAAATGGAAAGCAATTAGTTTCGGAAAAATTAGTGGTGAGGTAATAAATAGTAATCACAAAAAAATAGGATAGTCTGTGTCATACGCTTTACTGATTTCCCTAGAACCAATATTGATTATTTACATGACTTCTTCATACATAAATGAGTGAATGCAATATGCCAAGACTCAGATCCCAACATCTGACATCTAATCACTCATATCTGAATTACTATTCCATTGCAAATGGGCCAATAAAAAAACCTGTTTGAAAACGAAAAGCCTGATTGTTTTTTTTAATGGTACCGGTGATAAGCATTTCTATTTTTCGGCGTAGTCGTGTGCCTTCCTGTTCGTTTCGCACTTCGGCTTGTTTAATATCGACTTCTACCCTCACTTTTTGCAACCGTTTTTCATACTGTTGTATAGCAAACTGAATTGAATGAATAACAATTTCCCTTCGTTTTGCATTGGTCGTAAGAATATCAAAATCATTTTCCCAAAAGAAAGAACCGTATTCCTGATCCATTTTATTTTCACCCCAAACCGTTGTGATTAATAATTGAATATTTCGTGCAATACTTTCTTCAATAGAACATTTAGGCAAATCTTTTTTTGCAAAAATAGTTTCGAAGCGTAGCGGAAATTTATAATAGCCTTCCATACTTTAAAACAATCGTTTCTTATATTCTATTTCAAGTGTGGTGACACAATTGTTTTCATCACGGTATACTTTTACCGATTTAATATCAATACGTTTTTTACCGGCGATATCTCTGGCAAAACTTCCCCATGTATCCCATTCTCCATTTTTGTGCACCTTGGTGGCGGTACCATTACATAGGTAAGCATTAATGGCTTCAGGCGTTACTTTGCCATTGGTTAACCCTTCAATTAAATTTTTAAATTCCATATCAGGTAATGCCGCAACAATGGGCTTATCTTCTTTCTTTTTTTCAACAACCGGTTCTTCTTCTTCCTTTGGTAGATTATGTGAAGGTATTGGCATTGGTGTTGGCGAAGGCATAGACATGGCAGGACTTTGCGTACCTGCAACCGGCATTTGTTTTGCCAAAATAGTAATGGTTTTTTGTGCGACACGGTTTGCATCACCATTCGTTTTTACATAAATAATTTTTGTTCCCGGTACCGGAAATATAAAGGTTGCAGCGACACCCGATTGCATCGGAATATTGGGTGAATTTAATATACTCCATTCCCAAACCGATGAACCTTGTGAGGCATCCTGAAAGGTCACAGGTTCGCCGACCGTAACCACTTCCGGTCCCATAATAAATGGCTTGTCATCTTTCATGGCATCCATCATGGCATTGGTTGTTTGTACAGAATTGACAACCAATAATTCTTTAAACTCAACGCATTTATCGTTAATCTTCACTTGCACAACATAGTTGCCCGGTTTAATATAGGCATGTGAAGTAGATTGTGTTTTGCCTTTAGGTGTGCCGTCGCCAAAGTCCCATTCATATCGTTTAGCGCCTCTTGAAGTGGCCGTCATTTGAATAACTTCTCCTGAAAAATACTGGTCTTTAAAATGTTTTAATGAGCTATGAGTAGCTGTCTTAATTGTGATTAAATGACATTCTACATTGGTGACTAATTTAAATGCAAACAGGGCAACACAGCCTATCATCACGATTAAAAAAGTAAGGATTACTTTTCTATCCAATTTTAAGTTGAAACCTTTTTCGTTGACTCTGTATTCGTTTTTATCTAATGCCATAATACCTATTTTCTAATGTTGATTTTGATACATCATTAATGTTGTTTGCATTTGTGTTTTTTGTTGTTCACATAAATTCAATTGCATACGCAAATCATTTAACTGTTGTTGAACCGAGCCCAAATTCGATTCGGTGGTACTTGCATTCCGGAGCAATGTTTTTGCTTCCTGTAAACCAATAATTGCTTGAATGGTATTTTCATAGATGCGCTTGTCACGTATACTGTCGCCACTGACAAGACTTCCCATTTGTTTTATCTGATCCGAAATTTTGCCATCAATCACAGGCGCTTGCGCACCGGGTAAATTTACCGAATCTAACAAACCTTTTGTTTCTGTCATCTTGGTAAGAAACGAATTCATAAATTCGTTTTCATGTTCGTAACGTTTTAGTTGCGTGCGCATTCGTTCATTTTCTTTAAACGGAACCTGATACGCAAAAAAGACCGCCAATAATAAAAGGGCTATGGTGATGAGAAAGAAAACTAAGAAAGAAGCGTATGCATCATTTCGTTCTTTGGTATTTAGTGCTTGCATTTTGTTGTTAGTGAGTTATGGGGTTAAGGTGTTATGGAGTTAATTGAGCCGACGCTCCGGACATCGAACCCCGGATATCGGACATCGAAATTCCGTCAGTCTGCAAAAAATCTTCTCTTCGGTTTTGGTTTATTAATGTCTTCTACTGCATTGGTAATGGCTTCTTCCTTCACAAAAATATTACTGTCTTTTTTCTTACCGATAAATTCAAGATTGCCCAATGTTTCAAACAATTTGCCAAGCACTTTTACAAACTGAACAATCTTAATACAATGTTGATTCACATCATGATGTTGGTATTGAATATTGGCCGTAGAGGTCAGCAAGGTTTCTAATTCGCCCTGATTTAAATCGCACCATTCAGATAAATAATTTAATAATTCTTCTTTCCCCGAACCAATACGAAGGTCAATGGTGTTTTTCATCACACGCGCTAAGCCAACAGTTTGCTCTATCATATAAATAGGTGATTGATGAGTATTTATCCATCGGAATGAAGTTATGTTACTTCCCAAATAAATGACCATCCGGTCGCACAAAAACATCACCAAATCTGAAAGCTCGTTTTGTTGATTCTTTTTAAAAATCTTCTGAACAATTTGTGAGCATTTCAATTCTAACTTTCCGAAAAAACTATCCAACTCACCATGAAATGCCAACAAATCGCCATGTGATGAAACACTCGTACAAGCAGGAATATATTCTTCTTCAACTCTCGATTGCGCACCATTTAATTTTACTTTACCCACAATTAAGTGATTCGGATTTCCGGTGATTTGTTTCAATTGATTATCGGCTGTAATATGCAATTGATAAGAAGGCAATGCATACGGGAGTCGTGGCGGATTTTCTGTTGAATCAGGAGAACCTGTAGGCACCCGTTCAAAAATATTCACAGAAACAGAAATCCAATAAATTCCTTCTTCACCGGCCTTTGTAGCTTGTGTTGCTTCAGTAATGGTGAACCCTTGTTCAATCATTTTTTTATCAATACTGATTCGGACACCACCCATTGTAATGGCATGACAGGAAAGTAATTTTGCGTTGATAAAATTTTGATTGTCGATGGTAGTGTTGAGTTGAATGGGATCCATCTCATTGTTCGGTAACAAACCATAACTGTATGGCGTAAGAAATGATTGCGCCATATCTCTCATGCTATCCATGTTAGCCAAATCGGTGGCAATGAAATGTTGTTTATTTATTTTCATGCCGTCAATCCAGTTGACAGGTTGTGCGCTTAATTTATTATACATTATTCTTCTTTTTGTGATTCTATAAATCGTTTACAAATAATGACTGTATTTTCTTTAATGCCATTGGCAAAAATGGGTGTCTCCGGGTCAAATACTTTTCGTGCCTGATACCATTTTCCTTTCCGTTCAAATATCCATGCAAACGGTCTGTTATATGGGTTAGTGAGTTGTATGGGTGTTTCGCTATGCCCTTCGTTATAGTCGTTGATAAAGTGATAAAACAAGGCGCTCAAATCCATCCGTTGCGGTGCTCTGGCTCTGAAATACGTACGGGAATCATCTCCCATATTTTTTTCCATTTCAAAGCCAATCACAATCAAATCGCGCATATCATCATCATCCGGTTCGGGTAAAGGATTGTGTAGCGGGTAATACCATTTCTTATATAATTTTTCAGGAATTGAAATGGCTTTTTCAAATGATTTATGCGCAATGGTCGGAATAAAAAAACCAAGTGATGATAATAAAATCGGATAATACATAAAGTCTTTATCTTTTAAAAAGTATTGCATGCTTCCAAAAATTACACAAACAATTAAAACGATAGAAAGTGTATATAAAAATTCACTCATCCATGTTTTCGAATTATTCTTGGCCCAGAATTTTTTATACATGATGTAAACATGAACAATGCCTGCCAAACAAAAGATGATTAAGAAAAGGATATAGCTGTTAAATAAATCTGCCGAAAGAAACGAAACCAAAAAGATAATACCACCTGTTAAAATAGAGGTGAGGGATAAATAAATTAGCGGTCCTTTTCCGTATTGTTTGAAGTCGTCGACAAATTTTGTTATGGTAAAAAACAATCCTGCACCGACGGCAAACAAGGCTCCAAATAATAGCATAAAAATCTTCAAACTCATATGTCGGTCATTTATTATAAATTAAAAATGCTACAGCTCGAAATTATATCCCAATACATTCGTGCCTGCTTTCTCATTCGAACTTTTTTTATCGACTGCAAATGTAATTTTAATTTCCGCTTCAATGGGCGTAAAATACTCAAAAAATCTGTTCAATAATTTATTGTAAGGTTGTTGCTGAAGATACTGTTCGATGGATGTATTTTTTAAAGGGCCAATTTTAAATTCCAACGAAGGAAGCCATTCGCTGTATTGATTTCCACTGAGTGAATTGATGCCTAGCAACATATCATTGATAGTGGTTTCTGTTTCAGCATGATATTTATTTTCAGTCTCCTGTAACAATACACATACTTCTTCTTTCAAAATTTTCGACAGTGTATCTTGCATCAACTGCATACTATTGCAGATGGCACTTGCTTGGGGCCAAACAACTGATTGAGTTTTTACCCCAAGCAAGTGCCATCTGCAATAGTATGCAGTTGATGCAAGATACACTGTCGAAAATTTTGAAAGAAGA
>JANNYV010000153.1:0-21243 GCA_031410275.1 Bacteroidota bacterium | reverse complement strand
GCGTTTGATATATTCGTCAATAGCACCGATAGACTAAGGAGGGTAAAAAGTTTTTTCATATTTATTATTTGCACTAAAAGTAATAGTTTCAAGGAATGAAGCAAAATATTTTTTAAACAAACTACATTTAGCCAACCGATTTTCAAGAATTATTGCAGGTCATTAATGGAAAAAATTAAATACAATCTGTTCTTAAAGTTAAACAGGCAGAACCGTATACCTTGATATTCCTCTTCATTAGATGAATTATTTTCTTTATCTTGCCATACATTAAAATCATCAGCCATGAGAACAATACTACTTGTATGCTTTACTCTTGCTAGTTTTATTTCTAAATCTCAGTTTGTAAGTATTCCGGATGCTAATTTTAGAAATTATTTAATCAGTAATTTCCCTTCTTGTTTCAATGCAAGTCAGCAGATGGATACAACATGCAATGGAATTGTGAATGCAGCTTTTGTTGATGTGGGTTCTATTTCAATAGCTGACTTGGATGGAATTCAATATTTTGATAATTTAGTTAGTCTAGATGCTTCCTTCAATCTGTTGAGCAGTTTGCCAAGTTTGCCAAACTCCCTAACTACCTTGGTATGCAATCATAACCTATTATCCAACTTGCCTGCACTGCCAAATATAACCACTTTGAATTGTTCGAATAATCTAATAATAACTTTATCCAACCTGTCCAATGTAATAACCCTGAATTGCGAAAGTAATCAACTAACAAGTTTACCGAATCTGCCAATTGTTACTTCTTTAAAATGCGGCGGAAATCATTTAACAACATTACCCGCTTTACCTAGTATTCTTTATTTGTATTGTAACGGAAATCAATTTCAAACAATACCCAGTTTCCCGAATCTTTTATATTTGAATTGCCGATACAACCAATTAATCAGTTTGCCTATTTTACCAAACACATTATCAGAGTTGTGGTG
Organism: Bacteroidota bacterium; assembly: GCA_031410275.1. Classification (GTDB taxonomy): domain Bacteria; phylum Bacteroidota; class Bacteroidia; order Chitinophagales; family Chitinophagaceae; genus OLB11. The sequence continues at coordinate 20,305 of JANNYV010000153.1, read as the reverse complement.
CGACAATAATTTTTTGATAAGCCTTCCGGAATTGCCTAATTCCTTAACCCAATTATTTTGTGGTACAAATCTCATCACACAATTACCGGCCCTTCCAAATTCGTTAAATGTATTGTTTGTTGAAGGGAATAAACTGCTTGAATGTTTGCCAAGTCTGCCTGCTAGTTTGACAACGTTAGTTATTGCAGGTTCGGGTATCACTTGTGTGCCGAATCACACCAATTTGATGACTAGTTTTCCGCTATGTGGCAGCAATTGTATTCCTCATGCCAGCTGTTCAGGTATTATTTTTCTTGATTTTAATATTAATGGAAACTATGATGCCGGGATTGATCAAGTTTTGGATCATCATATTGTATCAAATTCAACTTTTTGGACAGCAAGTTCAAGTAAAATAGGAGAGTATCAAATGAAGCTAGATTCAGGCGTTGTAAATACACTAACGGTAAACCCAGTGAATTCAATTCTGCCATATGCAACTGTTACTCCTTTGAATTATACCCTAATTCCTAATGCACAAATCTATGTAGGTAATAATTACAATTTTGCAATTCAACTTATGTCAAATGTTCAAGACCTACAGGTTGGAATTGCAAATGGTTTTGCCAGGCCGGGCTTCAATCAATGGGTTTATGCGTTTGTCAATAATATAGGTACTGTAAATGTAAATAATGCTACATTAAAAGTACTCAAACCGAGTTCATTTAATTTCATAAGTTCTTCCCCACTTATTTCAGCACAACATGGAGATACATTAATTTGGAATAATTTTGATGTAAATCTTTTAGAGAATAAGAATTTCAGCATTTATTGGAATATCCCTTGGACTGTTCCACTTGGAACTCCTTATCAAATAGAGGCCTGGATTTTGCCTATATTAAACGATACTACGGCAGCAGATAATCATGCAATATCGAACGGTATTACAACAGCATCTTTTGACCCGAATGGCAAAGAAGTGAATAAAACGGAATTGCTAAGAACGGAATTGTCGGAAGAATTAAACTATACTGTTCATTTTCAAAATACCGGTACAGATACCGCATTTACTATCATTGTAAGAGATCAGTTAAGTAGTAATGTAGATATTAGTTCGTTTAAAATGTTAGGGGCAAGTCATAGTTATGATTTCCTGATTCGTGAAAATGGCTTATTGGAAGTCTTTTTTCAGAATATTCAGTTAGTAGATTCAGTGACTAATGAACCCGAATCGCATGGTTTTTTTCAGTATAGTATAAAACCTAAGGCCAATTTAAAAGAGGGAGATATTATTGGTAATTCAGCTAGTATTTATTTCGATTATAACTCGCCGATTCTAACAGACACCGTTTTCACAAGTATAGTATATCCAAATGGTATAGATGAATGGGCAAGCACAACTGTTGAATTGTACCCGAATCCTACTACCGGCAAAGCAACTATTCATATGTCAACATCTTCTGCAATGCTTACAATTTCAGATTTAAATGGCAGAGTTTTATATGAAGGCAATACAAAGAATGATGCCGAGCTTGATTTTACTTCGTATGCAGATGGTATTTACATAGGGCGAATTAAAACACCGAAAGGGTTTGCCATATTCAAAATCGTAAAGCAACATTAAGCGTACGAAAAATCTATGTGTTTATTGTTTGCATATTTCTGAATTTTTGCCAGACTTTATATCATTTCAAGGAATGAAGCAAAATATTTTTTAAACTATCCCAATGTGATTTATTCTCCGGGCATAAAAAAAATAAATCTTACGTTTGTAAATGCCGATTAAGTGCAATTATAATTGTACTATTTGCCATCTTTAAATTGATCCTGTTCTTCCGCCATCTACACAAATACTTTGCCCTGTAATATAGCTCGCAGCAGGGGTTGCAAGAAAAGCAGCCAGTGCCGCAATTTCTTCAGGCTTGCCAAAACGAGCCATTGGAATTTCATGCAACATCTCTTCTTCTACTTCATTTATTTCTTTATTTGTTTTCTGCGATTTATTTTCAATGATAGAAGATAAACGTACAGTCGCCGTTGCACCCGGTAAAACATTATTGACGGTGATACCAAACTTCGCTGTTTCATTTGCCAAGGTCTTTGCCCAACCAGCCACTGCAGCACGAGTTGTATTGCTGACACCTAAATTTGGCAAAGGCACTTTTACCGAAGTAGAAACAATATTAACGATACGTCCATACCCTTCCTTTTTCATGCCTTCCAAAAGAGCCGTTGCGATATTATGATTATTGATTAAATGCAAATTCAATGAAGAAATAAAATCGACATCTTTCGCATCTGTTATTTTCCCAGAAGGTGGACCACCGGTATTATTAATTAAAATATGAATAGTATGCTCTTTAGCAAAATTGCCGATGACTTCCTTTACATTTTCTGTGTTCGAAAAATCAGCAAGAATATATTGATGTGTTTGTCCTTGCGAAGCATCTAATTGTTTAACGGCTTTTTGCAAACTCTCTTCATTGCGAGCCACCAATACACAGTTCGCGCCCAATAATGCCAATTCTTTTGCAATGGCGAAACCTATACCCTGCGTGCTTCCGCAGATAAGCGCCTGTTTATGTGTAAGCGATAATTCCATTGTACTAAGAAGCCATTTTTTTATCTTTCTTTTTTTTCGCCTTCATGGCATCATTGTCAAAGTTGAGCCCTAACCCTAGGGTAAATAAACGTGCGTCCATGGTCAACACTGCCGGATGTAACGTATTGAAAAAATTATTTAAATAATAATTCGCACAAACTGAAACACCTTTCACAGACAATCCTGCAAAAAGTGATGGGAAGAATAATGATGTTCGATTACTAAAATATTCATTCTGTTTTGTTTTGCTGTCTTTATAAATTGTTTTCCATTTATAATTGAAGGCAACACTCACATCAATGCCTGTTTTAAAGATGACATCATTTTTTGTTGAATGCAGTTTAAATCCGAATGGTGCCCCAAAGGTATATACTCTATGTTTTTGTCTTACCGAATCATTGAGTTTAATGATAAACCCAACATTCTTTACATTTAAGCCGGTAAATAATTTTACATGGTTCCCAATTTTAAAATTGGCATCAAATCCGGTATTAAAAAAATACGTGTATCGCGGAACATTTGATAAGGGAAGATTCCATTGTTCAACGGTCGCAAATTGTAACAAGTTCGATTCAATTCCGGAAGTAATGGTGATTGATTCATCTTTCGATTTTTTAGACCTTGTAGAATCTTGTGCAAGACAGGTTTGCTGAAGAGAAACGAGTGTAATAAACATGAAAATAAACGTTCGCATATTTGTTGGTTTTTAGTTTGGCGCAAAATACCTCATTTTTTTTGAATGATTTCTAAACATATTCTATTTCTTGTATTTTCTCCGCACTCCTATCTCACTACTCACTACTTTCATTATATTTGCCCACTAATTTTTAAAGCTATGCTACAACTTCAAACGCTGCGCACGCAGAAAGACTATGTTCTTGAACGATTAAAAGTAAAAAACGTTGCCAACCTTTCTGTTGTAGATACTGTATTGGCACTTGATGAAGAGCGTCGAAAAATTCAAACAGAAAATGATGAGTTCCTTTCTAAAATTAATGCAGCGTCTAAAGAGATCGGTAAACTTATGGCTGGTGGACAAAAAGACGAAGCAGAAAAAATGAAAGCCGATGTCGCAACCTATAAAGAGTCTACAAAAATACTGAGCGAGAAACTGGCGGCATTAGAAAAACAACAGCATGATGAATTGGTCACGCTTCCAAACTTGCCGCATGTTTCTGTACCGCTTGGCAAAACGCCTGAAGAAAATGAAGTCGTTCGAATGGGAAATGAAATTCCAGTTTTATATGACGGTGCTGTGCCGCATTGGGATTTGGCGAAAAAATATAACCTAATTGATTTTGAATTGGGTAATAAAATTACGGGTGCGGGCTTTCCTGTGTATATCAATAAGGGCGCACGTTTGCAACGAGGACTAATTAATTATTTTTTAGATTTTAATGCGGCGGCCGGTTATATCGAACATCAGGTGCCGCATATGGTGAATACAGATTCTGCCTATGCAACCGGACAGCTACCCGATAAAGAAGGACAAATGTATCATGTGACAGAAGATAATTTTTATATGATACCGACAGCTGAAGTGCCGGTTACAAATATTTACAGAGATACTATTGTAAAGGAAAGTGAGTTGCCAATAAAGTTGACAGCCTTCTCACAATGTTACCGACGTGAAGCCGGAAGCTATGGAAAAGATGTACGCGGTTTAAATCGTTTGCATCAATTTGATAAAGTAGAAATTGTGCAATTTTCGCATCCTGCAAATTCGTATACTGTTTTAGATGAAATGGTTTTGCATGTCGAAAAGTTAATTCAAAGTATGAATATGCCTTATCGTATTCTTCGTCTTTGCGGCGGCGATATGAGTTTTGCATCGGCACTTACATACGATTTCGAAGTGTTTAGTACTGCACAGCAACGTTGGCTTGAGGTCAGTTCGGTATCAAACTTCGAAACCTTTCAAACCAATCGAGCCAAGGTTCGGTATAAAGATGAAACCGGCAAAACACAATTGGTGCATTCACTTAATGGCTCTTCATTGGCGTTGCCTCGTATTCTTGCCTGTTTATTAGAAAATAATCAAATGGCTGACGGAATAAAAATGCCTGAGGTATTGCTTTCTTATGTTGGGTTTGATGTTATCGCATAAGTGAAAAGTTGCAAATTGTAGGTTGAGAGTTCAAGTTATATATTTTTTAATCAAAAGGGATTCGTAAAATTATGCTACGGTAAAACTTTCATTATAAAAAAACGCCGACATTATTTTGCCGGCGTTTTTATCTATTTATTCAAATGATTTAAAAATCATCATCATCATCATCAAATTTGTCATCAAATAAATCTAATCCAATATCGTCATCTAATTTAAAATCCTCTTCATCATCATCGTCACCTTTCTTAGGTTTTTTTGTTTTGCTTTTTGAAGCCGGCATATCAAACTCTTCAAACTCATTATCAAAGTCGTCATCGGTATCATCCTTGTCATCTTCATCATCAAAGTCGTCGTCATCATCATCGTCATCGTCTACCTTTTTAGATGCACCTTTTTTCACACCCGCTTTCGGAACAACAATTTCATCATCATCGTCATCATCATCGTCATCATCATCCGATGTTTTCTTTTTTACAGACACGTCTTTAGGACTCGCTCCTTTCGATGAAGGGGTCACTTTTTTTACTGTTTCTTTTTTTACAGGTTTTGCTTTCATGCTCTATTCTAATTTCAATGTAAATTTTTGACATATTTTTCAAACAGAAAAATTTTTCGACATAAAATTTTAAATTTTTTTTTGTGCTTATTTTTTTGTTAGAGGAAGTAGAACAAAATTATAAACATGTCTTCAAATTTTTCTATATAAAACTAAACTATTTTCTTTGAATACTTGGTTTATTTCAACTTGTGTGCCAAACTTTTTCGCTAATACAATACAACGTAAGCTATAAAAAAGTTGATATGCAAAATTAAAGAACGATCAGCTCTTCTCTACCCACACCATTTGACACGTGTGAAATTTTAGCGCCTGTTCTTTTTTCTATCAAATTTGCCAATGTCAAAAATGAATCCGGTAATTCAGCACTCGTTTTACATTCAGATAAATTTTTGTCCCAGCCTTTTATGTATTCATAATTTGCTTCAATTATTTTATTGGTTACATCATACGGAAATTGTTCTGTATGCTGACCGTCAATGGTATACGATGTGCAAGCTCCAATTGTATTCATTCCATCCAATACATCTGCTTTGGTGATGATTAAATCAGTTACACCATTTATCATACAAGCATATTGCAAGGCTACAAGGTCTATCCAACCACAACGACGCGGGCGACCGGTTGTTGAGCCAAATTCGTTCCCGGCTTGGCGCAACAAGTCACCTGTTTCATCATTCAACTCTGTTGGGAAAGGGCCGCTGCCTACTCGTGTGCAATACGCTTTGCTAATACCATATACTTTATTTACCCACTTCGGTGCAATACCCAATCCGGTGCATAAGCCTGCTGTAACCGTATTGCTGGATGTCACAAACGGATAGGTGCCGAAGTCAATATCGAGCATAGTACCTTGCGCACCTTCTGCTAATATTTTTTTGCCAAGAGCAATTTGTTCATTTAAATAAAATTCGACGCCAATAATTTTATGTTTGCGAAGTTCTTCTATCGATGAAAAAAACTCTTCCTCCCAAGCTTGTATGTCTTCTTCGAAATTCATTTGAGAAAGAATAGACAAATGTTTTTCTTTCAATGAAGCATAACGTTCTTTAAAATCTTTTTGTAAAATATCGCCAACACGCAATCCGTTTCGTCCGGTTTTATCCATATAGGTTGGTCCAATACCTTTTAAGGTGCTGCCAATTTTATTTTTTCCTTTGCTCAATTCACTTGCTTTATCAAGTGCTTTATGTGTAGGTAAAATTAAATGTGCCCGTTCACTAATCAGCATCACTTTTTTTAAATCAATACCATGCGTTTCTATTTCTTCACATTCTTTCTGAAATGAAACCGGGTCAATCACCACTCCATTGCCTATCACATTCATTAAATTCGGATGAAACACGCCTGATGGTATCGTATGTAACACCACTTTTTTGTCATTGATATACAATGTATGCCCCGCATTGGGGCCACCCTGAAAACGGGCAATGATACTATACTCATTCGCTAAAAAATCAACGATCTTCCCTTTTCCTTCATCTCCCCATTGAAGTCCCAATAATGCATCTACCATATTTGTGAATTGAACGGCAAAGATATTCTGCAATTAGTATTTGCAAAAAAAATACAGGATAAGATATACAGGATGTCGAAATTAGTTTTTCGGAAATCAAATACCCTTGAATGTATTCTAGCATATTGCTCAGTAAAATAGATCACAGATTTACAGATTCGTCATTTACAGAATCATTCCATGAACCTATGGTTGAAAAACTTTATACTCTGCCAACCCATTGCAGATGCGGAATTCGTTGATTAAATGTCTGTGTATACATCAAAGATTGACCTTAGAATATTGCATGTTGAATGCCGGGTCTTTAAAAAAACATAGAAAAATCATTTCGCCTCACTACTTATTCTTAAACTATTTAGGCTATATTTGTTTCACTCTTTACAAAATAGTACGAATGAAAAAACTAATTTATCTAGCGTATGCTTCCCTTCTCGGTATTGTGCTGCTTTCCTGTGGAAAAAATAAAAGTACCGATTTACCTTTACCTACCAGTCGAATAGAAGCCGTTTATATTACCACCAATAATAATAATCTCATTAGTTATAACCCATATACAGGAGTTAAACAATGGGAAGTTTTTTTTAATGGCTCTTGCGAAGGGGTGCCGGTTTTGTATAAAAAGAAATTGTATGCGTTGACAAATACAGGCTATTTTTATTCAGTTGATATTATTACAGGGAAAATTTATTTAGAAAAAAATATTCAAAAGCCAAGTGCTTTTTCAATGGCTGTTGACAATGATAAATTGTATGCAGCGACTAATGATTCGCTTTATTGCTTAGATTTAAGCGGCGGCATTACATGGAGTTCAGATCCGGGTACTGCTTGCAAATCGTCACCGCAAGTTGCAAATGGGAGGGTTTATTTTGCAGCCGGTGATAAAATACATGCAATTGATGCATCGAATGGATCAGGTGTATGGACATCGCCATCAGCGGGTGGTATAGACATTTTATCATCACCAAGAGTGAGTAATGGCCTAGTGTATTATGGCGGGCAAGACAAACAAATATATGCTGTAAATGAAAGCGACGGTTCATTGAAATGGGCTTACATGACACTTGATAAAATTACCTCATCACCTTTGGTATATGGAGGAATGTGTATAGTAGGCAGCACCGATTATGGTATTTATTGTATTGATACAACTTCACCGTCAGTGCCGTTTACCGGTGAGTTGCGTTGGAAATATCCGACCCTCGACCGTGTCAATTCTTCTGCAACAGTGCATGAAGCAAGTAATACAATTTTAATAGGTGGATACGATTTTAATTTATATGCGATTGACCATGTATCAGGGTTTCTGAAATGGAAATATCCTGCGGGAAGTATTATCAAATCATCACCTGTTGTCTCCGGAAATTATGTTTATTTTACTGCTGTCGACAGATACCTTTATTGTGTAGATGTGAGAGATGGCAGCACTGTTTGGAAATCATTTTTAAATGGCACCACAGAAAGCTCACCCATGGTAGATGATTTAAAAAATGGGATGTATCCGGGTATAAGCGGAATGAGTAAATATTAGATGACAGTAGATTTACCTACAATTAAAATTTGTAGAATTTTGAAATGGTATTCCTTACAACTTATATGTCAGATGTCAGAGGGTTCTCGTTAAGAATTTTGATAGCGAATATTAAAAAATAGACTCCGGAATATTAAATGAATACAATAATCAGCGGGCAATTCAATGGTATCAAATTCTCATTGTTCAGTGAAATCACTTTGAAATAGCAATATCACCCAACATATTTAATTAATTCACCCAATTCTTTGCTTCTTGTTCTATGTGATGAACAGTTGCATCAATATTGTATTTTTGTTTTACATATTTTGCCATAGCCTCTGTACAATAAACTGAGCGATGTTGACCCCCGGTGCAACCAAAACTAATCATCAGATGTTCAAAGCCACGTTGCAAATAATCTTCAACCGAAATATCTATTATTTCTTTTGCATGTTGGAGAAATTCATTCACTTTAGTTTTCGATTCTAAAAAATCAATGACAGGCTTGTCTCTTCCCGTTTGTTTTTTGTATTCATCAAAACGACCGGGATTTAATATACCACGGCAATCAAACACAAAACCACCTCCGTTCCCGCTCGCGTCTGCTGGAATTCCTTTTTTATAGGAGAAGCTTTGAATTAAAATATGAAGCTTTGCACTAATGGCCTTTGGCTGATGGCTTTTGGCTATTGGCTCTTCGGATTTCAGATACCGGATTTCTGTTTCTAGTTTTCTTAAGACATGATGCAATTCCGGATAATCATCCAACGAATATTCAGCAAGCCATTCTTTTATATTCTCAAGCCCTAAAGGAATGCTAGAAAGAAAATGAGCACGTTGTTCAATGATGCCTCGTAAGCCATAAGCGCCCAGTACTTGAAGCAATCGAACCAATACAATCAATGAATAATTTGCATCAAATATTTGTTCATCAACCAGAATTTGTTTTTTTAATTCTTGTTTGTAATGCGCATACAATGTTTGTTTTACTGTCGAAGAGAGTTGTGCTTTTGCCTGCCACAATAAAGAAGCCACATCGTATTGCAAAGGCCCGCGCATACCACCCTGATGATCGATAAAAGAAGGCATGTCATTTTTTAGGATGATATTTCTTCCTTGAAAATCGCGATACATAAAATACAAAGGCTCTATTTGTCCAATACGAGCTGCGAGTTTTTCAAACTCAACATTCAATTTGACTTTATCATACATCACTTTACGTAAATCGAGAAAGTAATATTTAAAATAATTTAAATCAGCCATGACTGCATGTTTGTCAAACAAAGCTGCTGAAAAGCATTTCGAGAAATCAAGTTCCCGGCCACCTGATACTTGCATCGACACTAAACCTGTCAATGATTTTTTATAAATTTCTTGAACGGCTTCTGTCATACCCTCTTTCATAATTCGCTCTAATAAGGATTCATTGCCTACATCTTCCTGTATATATTTTGTTCTGTCTTTACTAATATCAATAATTTTCGGAACGGGAATACCATGTTTGTCAAAAAAATCTGAGAAGTAAAAAAAACTTTCATTCTCTTTACTATTATTATTCTCACAAGCAATATAGGAAGTGTCGTCAACAATCACTCGGTAATATTTTCTATCTGAACCGGCTTGTGCCAACGGAACAATCTGAATATTTTTATCGGCTCCGAAATAAGTTTGTAAATACAATTGCATTCGACAAATATACTACTTCACTTATTGGATGGGGTTTTCTAATGTACATTTTTCACCGATAAAACGATGACTCAAATAATTGAGTACCCTTTAAATGATTCATGAAGAAGAGAACTTGATTACAATTTATGAACTGTCATATCAATTTCCTGCTCATTCCTTCTTATCATTGCAAACAGAAAATGCTTCGAATACGATTATATGTTGTTTTGAACTTGAGTATGTGTGTACTCCTATTTTCGTGTGCAAATATTGTGGCACCAACAGGTGGCCCTCGAGATGAAAAAGCTCCAACTATAAAAAAGCGAAGTTTGATAGATTCTGCCGTTAATTTCAAAGGTGGAACCATTCATTTTGAATTCGATGAATTTGTACAACTCAGAGATATTCAAAATCAGTTTATTATTACACCCTTGGTCAAAACAAATCCGAAAATTACCGCGCATAAGAAAAGAGTGAGTATACAAATTGATGATAGTTTGTTAGAAAAAAATACCACGTATACAATTTCAATGGGAAATGCCATTCAGGATTTGAAGGAAGGTAATCCGTATAAAAACTTAAGTTTTACATTCTCTACAGGGAGTTATTTCGATTCGTTGTCGCTGCATGGCAATGTGATAGAAGCCAATACCGGCAAGCCCGACACGACATCGGTGGTGATGTTGTATCTTGCCGGTTTGCCTGATTCGGCCTTCTTCAGAGAGAAGCCGATGTATGTGCAAAAAGTAGAAGGAGGAAATTTCTTTTTTAAAAATTTACCGAATAAAGAGTTTGCAATTTATGCATTGAAGGATTTAAATTCAAATCTTAGATATGATTTAGCAACCGAACGAATTGCATTTATTGATAAAAAAGTAAATGCAGCTGATTCGATACCGGTGACCTTATATAGTTTTACGGAAGAGGAAAAAACAGACACCGGCAAAAAAAGGAAGACCCTGATAAAGCCAACAACTCAGGATACAAAATCAACATTGTCAACTGATAAAAAAATTGTTGGTAGATTAAATTATAGTATCAATGCAGATACGGTCAATAAAACCAAACGAACATTTGACATCAATGATTCCTTGAGTTTTCGGTTCGATCGTACGATGAAAGTTTTGGATGTAACAAAAATAAGAATTTTTCAGGATGACGTATTGGATGCAAGCGCAACGATCCGTTTAGATTCAACACAAAAAATAATATTGGTAAATACTCAATGGACGGAAGACGCATTGTATAAAGTAATTTTATTGAAAGGCTTTGCACAAGACAGTAGCGGCTTACAAGCAAATGCCGGCGAATTTTATTTTAAAACAAAACGGAAAAGTGATTATGGTTTTCTGACGGTTCAATGCAAAAAAGAAGAAAGTGATATGGTTGAACTGCTTCGAAATGAAAAAGTGATTGCACGAAAAAATGCAACTGATACAACGATTATATTTCCATTATTAATTCCGGATAATTATCAAGTACGCTTGCTTCATGATAAAAACAAAAACGGAAAATGGGATACCGGTTCTTTCTTTGATGAAAAAAAACAACCTGAATGGGTAGAGCTTTTTCCGGCCCAAATTTCTATCAAAGCAAATTGGGAAAATAAAATAGATTTGAAAGCAAGCTTCACAAAGAAACCGTTACTGAAAAAATAAATCATGTCTACCATACTTTTTCTTCATGGTGCCTTGGGCTCATCGTCACAGTTCGAATCACTGATCAATAAGTTACAAGATTCATATTCATGCCAAGCCATTGATTTTCCGTTGCATGGAAATAATTCTGTCGTGTCAGAATTTACCGTTCCACATTTCGCCGACTACCTGATTCAAACTATTGAAGAACAATATTCCGGAAAGGTGGCTGTATTCGGATATAGTATGGGAGGCTATGTTGCATTGTATGCAGCTGCTCTCAGACCCGATTTGTTTGATTGCGTGATGACACTGGCAACAAAATTTAATTGGAATGAAGCAATTGCCGAAAAGGAAAAAGCCATGTTGAATACGGATGAAATGGAACGAAAAATTCCGGCATTTGTTGAGCAATTAAAACAACGGCATACACAAATCAATTGGAAGGAAATGATACATCAAACAGCGTTATTGCTGGATGATTTGGGCAGAAAGAATTGGCTGGTCAACGACAAATTGAAGATGCTTTCGCTGAAAGTGATGGTTGGTTTGGGTGATAAGGATGTGATGGTAACATTCGATGAAACCATCGAGGCTTACAAACAATTGAAGTTTGGGAGCTTGTATATTTTGCCCAATACAAAACATACGTTTGAAAAAGTGGATGAGAAATTATTGATAACATTGATGAAGAATTTTTTTGGAGAGTAGTGGAGGGTTGCAAGCAAACAATGCATTCATTTTCAAATTGACAAATTCTCAAATTAACTCACTAGCTGCTAAAGAATTCCGCATCTCTCTTCTTTCGTTGTTTTTCTACATAAGCACTTATTAAAATACTTAATTCATATAAAATAAAAAGTGGCAAGGATACAATTGCCTGACTCATCCAATCGGGTGAAGGGGTAATAACGGCAGCAATCACCAAAATAAATAAGTAAGCATACTTCCTGTAGGTTTGTAAAAAGGTAGGTGTAATTAATCCAATTTTAGTTAACACAAACGAAATAACCGGGAGTTGAAAGGCCAAGCCAGAACCAATGAGAATATCGATCATATTCTCCATATAATCATCTAAGGTTGGTTTTGTTTCTAAGGCATTGATATTACCTAATTTAAAATTCGAAAGGAAACTAAATGTAAATGGTGCCAATAAAAAATAACCGAATGCAATACCACACAGAAAAAAGAAGGTGACAAAAATAACCGAGCCTCTCGTATTTTTCACTTCTTTCGGATTGAGAGCAGGTTTAATAAAACGCCACACTTCCCAACATACATAAGGAAACGCAACAATGAAACCACCGATAAATGAAATACTGATACTGGTCATAAATTGTGAACCGAACGATGTCACCTGCATTTTCACATCAGGTGGTGGCATACATAACGCATCGCCCATATGCAGGTAATGACTAAGCCGACAAAGGCCATTATACGAAATGAAATCTTTCCGCATGGGGCCAAAAATAATGGTGTCAAAAATCCAATCAATTTTAATAAAAATAATAATCGCTACAATCATCACTGCAATCAGCGAACGAACCACATGCCATCGTAATGCTTCGAGATGATCGACAAAGCCCATTTCTTTTGGCAACTTCGATTTTTGTAATGGGGCAAGTAGTGACAAGTTATGCTATGTTGGTTTTTTACTTCTTTTCAACTTCTGCTTCAAAGCCAATAGAGAATGGAGAGTTGGGTGCATTGGCAATAATCAATGCATTTTTTTGCACATGCCCTTCCTTGCCGGCACTATTAAATTCAAGTGTAATTTCACCTTCTTTACCCGGAAGTATTGGTTCCTTCGGATAAAACGGCGCCGTACATCCACAAGAAGTTTGCACGTTTGCAATCATCAATGGTTCTGTGCCGGTGTTTTTTACTTTCCATGTGTGACGGACTTTATCACCGGCTTTCATCGCACCGAAAATATATTTTGTATCAGGCACTTCCATGGTTGTCTTTGGTAATTTTTTTACATCTTCATCTCTTTTCTCCTGATCATTTTTTGAAATATTCAACACATTCGAATTGCCTTTGCTGCCATATTTATTCAGAAAGGCTGTCGAACTCACACCACTTAACTCTACAAGGGCAATAGCAAAAAGAGATAAGGTCAATATGGTTAATAAAATTGTTTTAAGGGTCGAGTTCATTTGTTTACATTAATTTTTATAAAAAATAGATGCCGCAAAAATAAGCGAATAAATGAAGCGGCAACGTGATTAACAAGCCTTTAAATGCAACCGTTACGTTAAGTCTATTTCGGCGTATGCCAACGACAATTCAGGCTTGGAGCGAAACTCATTCCATATTTCATGGGCGATAATTTTGCATTATACTGCGTTCGCAAGAAAACAGTTGTTCGAGAATAAGGGTAATAAAACATTGCGCGTTTCCTTGCAAACACTAAGTAGGACTGACTCTAGGCAATCTCTATTTACTTCTATGAAAATACTTACATGCCTCTTTTATTCCACACTCACCACATTTAGGTTGCCTTGCTACACAAATATATCGCCCATGAAGAATGAGCCAATGATGTGCTTTATGCACTAACTCAGTAGGGATATATTTTAATAATTGTAGTTCAGTTTGAAGCGGAGTTTTTGCATTTGTTGTTAGCCCGATTCGTGCCGACACTCTGAATACATGTGTATCAACCGCCATGTTCGGTTGATTGTCAACTACCGAAGTAATCACATTCGCCGTCTTACGTCCTACGCCAGGCAACTCCATTAATGCAGTTACCGTTAAAGGTACTTCACCCTGATATTTTTCGACTAACAGTTTCGCCATACCTATCAAATGCTTGGTTTTATTATTCGGGTAGCTGATACTTTTTATATACGGAAATAATTCGTCGACCGTGGCCTCTGCCATTACAAAGGGAGTTGGGTATTTTTCAAAAATGGCGGGCGTGGTCATATTCACACGCTTGTCAGTACATTGCGCAGAAAGAATAACAGATACTAATAATTGAAAAGGATTGTCATAAAGTAATTCTGTTTCGGCATCTGGTGCATGCTCACTAAAGTAATTAATAATATACGCATATCGTTGTTTCGTCGTCATATGGTAAATGTACAGGCTGAAAACAATATAAGAAAATTTGTGTGTTTTTAATGGAATTCTCTTCTAAATTTGTGAACTCAGATATGCGAACAATTCTCACACTACTCGTTACCTTCTTTGCATTGACGGCATCGCTTGCACAAACTGTTGTCGGAGCCACTGAAGAAACGAGAGATTTATATGCATCTGCAAGACAATACTTGCAAAAAGGTGATTATGCCAATTGCATTATGGTATATAATCAGGTGATACAACTTGAGCCAACCAATCTTATTTACCGTCGTGAGCTTGCTCATGCGTATTTATTGCAAGGCGATTTAGTCCGTGCGAATAAAATGATTAGTCCATTACTAAAAGCTGAAGAAGCCGATGAAGAAACATTTCAGGTGGCTTGTAAAGTATTTGCCGGTATGAAAAAAATGGATGATGCTAAAGAAGCTATCAATAAAGGCATCTCGAAATTTCCGAATGCGGGTATTTTGTATAAAGAGAAAGGAGATTTATTTACCACTCAAAAAAAATATGAAGATGCCTCCAAAGCCTGGGAAAAAGGAATTGAAAAAGATCCACGGTATCATTTAAATTATTACAACTTAACAAAGGTCTATTATTTTACAAAGAAATATTATTGGGCCATTTATTACGGGGAAATATTTGTGAATATGGAAAGCTTTTCAGCCAAGTCACAAGAGGTCAAAAAGATTATCTATGAAAGTTATAAATTTTTTATGGCTGAATTAAACAATGTCGCATTGGAAGGAAAAACAAATCGCTATGAAAATCCTAAGAATTTTGAAGGCGCTGTTATTAAGACCTTCGACAATTTACGAAATGTTGTAACGGGCGGTATTAATATAGATAATATTGCTATGCTTAGAATACGATTTTTGCTCGACTGGAATAAGAATTATGCCATGACATATCCGTCAGAGTTATTCGATTATCAGCAACGTATGTTACAAAACGGATATTTTGAAACATACAATGAATGGTATTTCGGAAGGCTCGACAAAGAGAAACAATATACCAATTGGGCTCAGCAGCACAACGCCTTGATGAATCAATTTGATAATTATTTTAGAAATAATAAAATGATACCGAAGGACAATCAATATTATCACACAAACTAAGATTGAGTTATGGAAAACATGAAGCGACTTTTTGATCTGTTAGAAAAATATGCAAGCAATCATCCGGCGAAGACGATGCTGCATGATAAAATAAAAGGTACTTGGGTTGGCCATACGGCTCTTGAAATAAAAGAGTTGTCTTATCAGTTAGCGGCTTCTTTATTACGTCTTGGTATCGAGCATCAAAATTTTCAGCCTGAGCAACAAGACAAAGTTGCTATCATTGCCAATAACAGATCGGAATGGATTATCACCGATTTTGCTGCACAATATTGCGGTGCTGTATTGGTACCTATTTATCCATCCATCACAGCCTCTGAATGGGAATATATTTTAAATGAAGCACAGATTTCTGTTTTGTTTATTTCTGACAAATTTATTTATAGAAAAATAAAACTAATTAAAGATAATGTTCCGAGTTTGAAACATATTTATTCATTCGACGATATCGATGGCGTGAAGAGTTGGAAGGAATTACTGCAACCTTATTCAATACAAGAGGCTGCCCAAATAGAACATATTAAACAAGCAACGCGTCCTGAAAATTTAGCCACTATCATTTATACGTCAGGCACCACAGGCAACCCAAAAGGTGTAATGCTTTCGCATAATAATATTATGAGTAATGTGCGAAGTTGTATGGAAGCATTTAGTTTTTGTGATAGCAATGAATGCACCTTAAGCTTTCTTCCCTTAAACCATATTTTCGAACGTACTGTTATGTATATCTATATCAACAAAGCAGTCTCTATTTATTTTGCTGAAGGTATGGAAACTATTGGCCCTGATTTACGCGATGTAAAACCTGTGGTGTTTACTACGGTTCCTCGTTTACTTGAAAAAGTATATGAACGAATTGATGCTAAAGGCAGTGAGTTGACAGGCATTAAACGAAAACTATTTGATTGGGCGGTAAACCTCGCCTTGAAATTTGAAAATGGAGAAACGAAATCTTTTTGGTATAAAATTCAATTAAAAATTGCTGATAAACTTATTTATTCGAAATGGCGCGAAGCCGTTGGCGGAAAAATAAAAGCCATCGTAACAGGCTCGGCAGCATGTCAGGTAAAACTACTTCGTTTGTTTACGGCGGCCAAAATAATTGTGATGGAAGGCTATGGCTTAACAGAAACATCGCCGGTGATTTCGGTAAACAGGTTTGAAGATGACAACCGAAAATTTGGAACAGTCGGCACTGTGATTAAAGAAGTAGAAGTAAAACTTGCAGAAGATGGAGAAATAATTTGCAGGGGCCCGAACATCATGATGGGTTATTATAAACATCCGGAGTTAAATGATGAAGTAATAAAAAACGGATGGTTTCATACCGGTGATATTGGGCAATTTGTAGACGGTAAATTTTTGAAAATTACGGATCGAAAGAAAGAGATATTTAAAATTTCAGGAGGAAAATATGTGGCGCCTTTGCCAATTGAAAATAAAATGAAGGAATCACCTTATATCGAACAAATTATGGTCGTAGGTAGCAATGAAAAATTTGCTGGTGCTTTAATAGTCCCCGCCATTGACAAGGTGAAAGAATATTTTGCGAAGATGAATATCACCATTGAAAAAAGTGTGGATATGACAACCGATAAAGATGTATTGAAATTAATTCGAAGTGAGCTTGATAAATTCAACACATTATTTGCAGCACATGAACAGGTAAAAAAGTTTCAGTTAATTACCAATGAATGGACCATAGATGGAGGCGAACTAACAGCCACTATGAAATTGAAACGAAAAAAAATTGTAGAGAAATATGGTTATTTGATTGAGAAAATTTATGCTTAAGGTGTCGCAAAAAATTGCCTGTTCAATTACAAACAATTTTAAAGCGTCACAAAAAATTTGAATTCATTTTTTCCGCGCTTCACAGTAATGGCAACTTCTCTTCCTTTTTCCAATTTATTCATAGCCTCAATATAATCATCAAAATCGATGATGGAGAATTCTGCAATCTGAATAATAATATCATCTGCTTCCAATCCTGTTTTATCAGCTAGTTTGTTGGTGATGCATATTGCTATGCGAATACCATTATCCGGAAAACTATAATCAGGTACAAAGCCCAAATCGCTTTTGAGATTCTCTAGTTTCTCTGCAATATTCACTGTCGGCGTAAAGGCTAGCTTTGGCATTTTATCTAAATCACTTACAATTTTGTAGATGTAATTATCAATATCTACTTGTGATAAAAAATTTATTTTGCTTGCATCATCGGTCGGTTTCGAGTAGTCATTGCTATAGCCAGTGCTGAAGCTAAGTACCGGAATATTTTTTTTATAAAAAAGTGAATACTCTCCATACCCAACACCGGCACTATCTGTTTTTAATATAAATGCTTTATTATTTTTTTGCAGCAATTCGCCCCATGTTTGTGAAGTACCTACACCGGTTATAAAAAGTGATTTTACTAATTTATTAAATCGCCCAAGCATGTTAAGGTCTATCATGCAACAATAGGAGCCTGTTGATTTAGTATTCTCTTGCAAAAACGACACAGCTCCTTGATGATTAAACTTGCTTCCTGAAAATGCAATAAATAAATAATTATATTGCTTTAGGCCATTGATCTTAATCATCTCCGCCAATGCCAATAATGATGCAACTCCACTCGCATTATTATTGGCCCCATTATAAATGACCCCATTGACACCCAAATGATCATAATGCGCACTCATTACAATTGTAAACGGCGCTTTATTATCTATCATGGCCACTACATTTTTGGCGGTCAAACTTGCATCTTCATAACCCAATTTTGCATCTACATGAATCCAATCTTTTTTCATATTGGGTTTAATAGCATTCAAAAAAGATTTATAATTGATGGTTACAATTGGCACTGAAAGTGTTTCATACTTTGGATGATTGATGATATTGATATCTTTTGTTGCATCCATATCATTATAAAAAATTACGGCAGTCGCACCATCGCGAATACATTCTTTTGCTTTTTCGTACAGCAATTTAAATGGTGAACTTGATGCATCTGCTTTAATTGATTTCATTGAAATCAACCATACATTATCTGCCTCATCAACGAATGGAAGTGCAGCACCCAATATTCTGTCACCATTTCCGTAAGGCATTGGAATCACATCTACGCCGATTTGCAATTTTGTTTCATTTAATTTAAAGTAGGCCTTCGAACCAACCTTCTTTCCATCTTTAATAGTGAAGTCCCATTTATATTTTGAAGATTTATACGGGTCAATATCCAACTCCCGGAACCGTGCTTCGATATAGTCAGCGGCCATTGTTTCACCGCGTGTTCCGGCCATCCGTCCTTCTAAACTATCGGATGCTAAATACGCTATATCACGTTTCAATTTTCCAACAGGCGATTGATCTGTTTTTTCTACAGTCCGTTGACTCAATGCAATCAGTGGCGTAAAAAATAAAATAAACAAAAAACTTTTTTGAGTCATGTATGAAGGAGAAAATTTCGTAACGGGCACAAATATAAAAGTGTGGGCGGACTTAATGATTAAAAAAATAGAATAAATAGAAGATAGTTCTATTTTTGTCAAAATTTTAATAAATGAAGAATACTCCTTTTACCAATATCCATATTGCCCTTGGTGCGAAGATGGCTGAATTTGCAGGTTATAATATGCCTATTTCTTATACAGGTATTAATGATGAACATGCAGCCGTACGAAATGGTATTGGCATATTTGATGTAAGTCATATGGGTGAATTTATTTTAAAAGGAGAACATGCACTCGATTTAATACAACGTGTGACAACTAATGACGCATCTAAATTGACGAATGGCAAAGCACAATATTCTTGTTTGCCAAATGAAACCGGTGGCATTGTAGATGACTTATTGGTGTATTGTGTAGAAGAAAATAAAGTATACATGTTGGTTGTGAATGCATCTAATATTGATAAGGATTGGAATTGGATTATGAAACATAATACAGCGAATGTGGAGATGCATAATATCTCTGACAAGACTGCTCTGCTTGCTGTTCAAGGTCCGAACGCGGTTACAGCGATGCAGAAATTGACAGATATGGATTTGATCAACTTGCAATATTATACATTTTGCAAAGGCACTTTCGCAGGCTTAGAGAATGTGCTTGTGAGTGCAACCGGCTATACCGGTGCGGGTGGCGTAGAAATTTATTTTGAAGGAAGTGATGAACAAGCCGAAATGGTTTGGAATAAAATTATGGAAGCCGGGGCAGAATTCAATATCAAACCTTGTGGTCTTGGATGCAGGGATACACTGCGATTAGAGATGGGCTTTTGTTTATATGGCAATGACATTGATGATGCAACATCTCCTTTAGAAGCAGGCCTTGGCTGGATCACCAAGTTTACCAAAGATTTTACCAACAGTACCTATCATAAAAAATTAAAATAAGAAGGCGTAAGTAAAAAGCTAGTGGGTTTTGATATGATAGACCGTGGCATTCCACGTCAGCATTATGAAATAAAAGATGCAGCCGGAAATGTAATTGGTGAAGTAACCAGCGGCACACAATCTCCTACGCTCAACAAG
>JANNYV010000152.1:0-1670 GCA_031410275.1 Bacteroidota bacterium | reverse complement strand
CATGAATAGCCACACGAGGCAAACCTCCCTCCCATCGAATAAAATTTTCGCCCCGGTCAAACGAAACGTATAAACCATTGTCTGTTCCCACATACAACATTTGTTCATCTTTCGGGTCTTCGCGGAGTACATTCACCGGTTCAGACGGAAGCGCTTTACCTAATTGCTTCCACGATTTTCCGTAATCTTCACTGCAATAAACATAGGCTTTAAAGTCATCGTTTCGATAACCATTCAATGTGGCATAAACTCTTTCTTCTTTGTAAGCACTGGCTACAACCCTGGTCACCCATAGGTTTTGCGGAAGTGAGTTGCTTATTTTTGTCCAACTGTTTCCCACATCTTTACTGCAATAAATAAAGCCATCATCGGAACCTGTATAAAGTAATCCAAATTTTTTGGGGCTTTCACAAATGGTTGTCAACGTTGCATAGGGAATATTTCCTTTTTTACTATTAGCCGTTAAATCACTACTTATTTTTTCTAATTCCTCACCCTGATGCAACGAACGATGTAAACAGTTTGAACCAATATAAAAAATATCCTGATGATGCTTACTTAATAAAATAGGTGTTTGCCAATTGTATCGAAAAGGTTTTTGACCAATATCATGTACAGGTTGTAAGAAGGTATTTTCACCGGTATTTTTATTTGATTTAAAATAATTTCCAAATTGATAACCTGTGTAAACAGTTGTGTTATCTCTTGTATCTACCTGTACTTGCATCCCATCGCCGTCACCAATATTTTTATATGGGTTTTGCCCACCCTGATGCCAACCGGTATTTTCGACAGTTTCGCTCGATGCCGTCCATGTACCATTATCTTGCAAGCCACCATATACGTTATAAGGTTTCGCATCATCAACGGTCACTGAATAAAATTGTCCGACGGGCGGATTGTTTGCTTTATACCAATGTTCGCCGCTGTCGTATGAAATATTGATTCCGCCATCGTTTCCGGCTATGATATGTTTATCATCTTTCTCATCAATCCACACTCTATGATAATCAGGATGACAATTGTCGCCGTCAATTTGTTTAAATGTTTTTCCTCCATCAACACTCAATAAAACCGGATAACCTGCGATATAAACCTTGTCGGGATTGGTCGGGGAAACGCTTACTACACCAAAATAATATCCGTAGGTAAATACAACGCCTTCTAAAAGTGAAGCATGTGTTTTTGTCCATGTGCTGCCGGCATCATTACTTCTGTAAAGTTCGGCACCAATGACTGGTGTATTAAAAAGATTTGCATCTGCATCTGCCAATTTCCAATCGGCAATATCTTTGACAGTATAGATTTTATTTTTCACCGCTTCTTTAACACTGTCAGCAGTATATTTTTCAGGGTATCCATTCGAGCGTAAATAAGTTTCAAGTTTTTTATTTTCTAAGGCGAGAAAATTTTCTTTACTCATTCCTGAAAGATCTTTTGCATTCATTTTTTTTTCGGCATCTTTTTTCTCCTCTTGGTTATTTTGATTGTCGAGAATAGCATATAAGACAGAAGGATTTTTTTTACACATACTGATACCGATTCGTCCTGTTCCTTTGCCTGAAGGGAATCCGCTTTTTTCTGTTGTTATCAATGTCCAATGTTCACCACTGTCTGTACTTTTATAAATACCGCTTCCTTCTCCGTTGCCGGTAAAGTTCCATGCACTT
>JANNYV010000151.1:0-7778 GCA_031410275.1 Bacteroidota bacterium | reverse complement strand
TGAAAAATTGAAAGAACTTCTTCCTCGTCAGCAATTTATGATTGCTATACAAGCTGCGATTGGTGCTAAAGTAATTTCAAGGGAAACTATTTCTGCAATGCGAAAAGATGTGACTGCTAAATGTTATGGTGGTGATATTAGCCGAAAGCGAAAACTTTTGGAGAAACAAAAAGAAGGGAAGAAACGGATGCGACAAATAGGAAATGTAGAAGTACCTCAAGAAGCATTCCTTGCTGTATTAAAATTAGATGATTAAAAAATGAATGTAAATAAGTTGTCAAATTAGAAAATACATTTGGCATTCAAAATGCATTGAACGATGTTTGCCATTCAACAAAAAAAAATAAATAACATGAGAAATTTAAAATCAATTCTTTTAGCTTCTTTCCTAACCATCGGAACATTTTCAGCAGTCGTATTTTCTTCGTGCAATCCGGATGCTTGTAAAGATATCGTTTGCGCCAATGGTGGTACTTGTACAGACGGAACATGTGCTTGCCCTTCAGGATACGAAGGAACTCTTTGCGAGACATTATCGCGTGCAAAATTCTTAGGAACATATTCTGGAACTGAAACTTGTACTGTCGGATCTGATACATACTCTATCGTTTGTACAGCGCACAGTGATAATACAAAATTCAATATCACAAATCTTTACAATCAAGCGTTTACTGCAATTTCAAACGCAGCCGGTAATGCATTCACAATTCCTTCTCAAACAGTTGGAGCAGGTATTACAGCCTCAGGTTCTGGTACTATCACCGGAAATACAATCACTATTACGTATACCATTAATGATGGTACTATATCTAATACTTGCACGTATACAGGGACTAAATAATTAAAACTATTTTCATACTGAACTGCCTCTAACAGGGGCAGTTTTTTTTATGCTTGTAAATGAATCACATGCTTTCATTTATTCATGTTATACCAAATTGATTTATTTGGCAGTCCATTTTATAGTGATAAAATACTGAGAAGCAATCCTTTCCCAAAAATCAAATTGGACGACTCACACTGTTGATTGGGTATTCCTTATAAAAAACTTTACAAAAGGATAAATTTAAACTTTGCCAGACAATTTCAATTGCGTATTTGTAACTTCGTGAGAAGCCAACCTCAATTACCCCTACCTCAATCTCGGGGTAAAGGCAAGATTGGAGCAGATCATTGATGGGAGATATTATACATCAGATAATACATGATAGAAAAATGCAAGGGTATATAATGCATTGCATTAGCATCATCATAAAAACGAAAAAGCTAAAGCCTGCAGTTAAACTGAAAAACTAGTACCACAACCACAAGTACTGCTCGCATTCGGATTCTTGAAGGTAAATCCTCGTGAATTTAGTCCGCCTTCAAAATCAACTTGCATTCCAAATAAATACATTTCATGTGCTTTATTCATCACCACAGGAATTGATTCGATTTGAAATTCTTCATCACCTTCCTGTTTCTCATCATACTCAAGTATGTATGTCATGCCACTGCAGCCACCGCCTTTTACACCTACTCGTACATATGGTTTTGCCTGAGCCTCAGACAATAGTCTTGTTAATTCGTTAATAGCGCCTTCACTAAATGTGACCGGTGTAGAAAGTATTGCTTCCATATTATTGAACAATTATTTTTTTAGTAATCAATTGTTTATCATCTGCCTGAAGATTTACAAAATAAATTCCTTTCGAAAATCCTGATGTATTAATTTCAATCGGTGATGATGTTTTTGCTGTTTGAACATGATACAATGTTTGCCCTATCATTGAAATGACTTCTATTTTTACAGACGTATAATCCATCCGATTTAAATCGACATACAAAATATAACTTGTCGGGTTCGGATAGATAGTTACTTTTTTAGCAAGCTCTTCCTGTTCATTGATAGTGGTTGGTACACGGATCGTATTGCGAAGATTATCTAACACATATTCCATTGCACTCACCTGCATTTTGGTAAAACTATTTTGGCAACTCTCACTCGAATAGTCCATATAATTTTCAACCATATCTAATAAATCACCACTGCTTTCGATACATGTATTTTTAGTGATATTACAATCAAAATTAGAGTTATCATCAGTCACCGGTGTATCGCTGATACCATCATCTTTATATCCTGCATCACCCTGACAAGCACCACCATCATCACCCCAAATATGACGTAACCCAAGGTAATGCCCAATTTCATGCACCATGGCTTTACCTCTGAATCCAGAACCATAACCCTTAGGTTGTTTTGCGGGCCCGCCAACATCAATATAATCAATGACTACGCCATCAAAAGCAGTTGTAGGAGCTTGACTTCCTGCAGTCCAATTCGGTGCACCTGCCGGTGGATATGCATATCCAATTAATCCATCACTACCATCTTTTGTAAGGTTACATATCCATACATTTAATTTTTTATCGGGCGAGATAGCATCATCACCTCCGCTACCAGTTTGCTTCACAATATCTGAATTTGCAAAACCAGAACCGGTAGTTGCATCAAATGACGTATTGGTGGTTTGAAAGCGTATAATCTGGTCTATCATAAACCTGATTTTACATGGCCCCACTCTTGATTGGAAAATTGAACGCATATTGGTAGTATCCGAATTTTGGCGAGCAAATGATTTATTTAATAAATCCAATTGTGCAGTCAAATAGTTATCAGGTAAATTTTGTGTTGCCGTATTATACACCACATGAAACACAATGGGTATAGTAACTGTGCCGCCACGTGAATGATAATTGCCATGGTCAGTTACATGTTCTACCCTGTCTTTAAGCCCCGGATAATGAGCATCCAATTCATTTAGATACTCAGCGCTGCCACAACCGGCAGCATGGTTTTGAGAATATGCAAAACCCGAAACCAATAATCCGGCGAATAATAGAAATGTATTTTTCATGTAAGAATGTAGTATTTTAAATAAATGCTGTGAGTATTAAAGTGTGTGAAAAACTATTCACGACACTTGCTGTTTTCTTTAATAATAATTTTATCATTTTCTTTAAAAGCCGTTTTTATTTCAGCAATATATTTTTTCAAGCACGAAGCATCTCTTGCTGTAATACAATAATCGCGTTCGCCTTCTCTACCCCAATTCTTTATTTCATAAATGACATTGCAATGATTGTCAATATTGAATTTCTTTAAGTTTCCT
The DNA here is from genome assembly GCA_031410275.1 of Bacteroidota bacterium. Lineage (GTDB taxonomy): Bacteria > Bacteroidota > Bacteroidia > Chitinophagales > Chitinophagaceae > OLB11. The sequence goes on along the minus strand of JANNYV010000151.1, from coordinate 4,623 downwards.
TCAAACTCCGGAACGGCTCTAAAATCGATACCACTTCCGGTGCTGATAAACGATACGACCAACACACCCGGCTTCGATTTTACAGTATCGACCGCCGAACTGACAGTTGTTGTTTTTGTAACTGTCGTTGTAGTCTTTACTTTCTTTCTTTTTTTCTTTTTATGATTCATTCCGTCTGCTTGAAACAGAAAACATAAAATGGCCGACAACAAAAATAGTTTCTTCATAATATTATTTTATAATGGCAATCGATTTTGTGATGCTCTTGGTGTTTGAATGTATCTTTAGAAAGTAAGTTCCATTTGGCAAAGCACTTGTATTTACATAATAAAGATTACCTGCTTCTTTGTTCATTACAATTTCGCTTGTAAATTCCTGACCAATTGAATTAAATAGTTGGATTGAAAAATCAGCTACAAAATTTGTTGTATTCTTTAAGTAAAAATGATCTGAAGTAGGATTAGGATAAACAGACATCACTGAATTGTCAGCAATTTCCGGTAACCCCGTTGGATAAATGCAAACATTCGATGTGGTGAGTGTACTTCGTGAACCACCAACAGCCAGGGTTGCTCTCATTCTATTTTTTTGTCCATTAGTAAACATTTTCATACAGGCATCATCGACGTAATCCATATAATTCATATACATTTCGCCATTCGGCCCTGCACCACAAGCACTATTTGCATGAAATGGAAATGTAGGGCAACCGTAATTAGCATCTTCTGCCGGTTCTGTATCAGAAACAAAATCGCTTCCACAAACTGCATCACCCCAAGTATGTCTCAAATTAAAAAAGTGTCCAATCTCATGAGTAGCAGTTCTTCCTTTATTATATGCAGGATCAAGAGTCCCTGTTGTACCAAAATATGTATGACCAATAACAACACCATCATTGTCGATGGCTGTACCCGGAGGTGTTGCATAACCCAACAACGAACTCGCAGTACCGCCTAAGGTACAAACCCAAATATTTAAATATCGCTCATGATCCCAAATCGTATTTGGCTTATGAATATTTTCGAGTTCAGGATAATCATAACTACTTTGCCCGCCATTGTAACGGGTTATTCCGGTTGTATAGTTGCCTGCCGGATCTTTCCAAGCCAAGCAAAATTCAATTTCACAATCATCTGTATTCACCCAATAGGGATGAGTAGGTTTTAATGAATCGGTATTTTTTAATCTGTAATCCTTATTCAATACCGCTATTTGTGAATAAATTTGAGCAGCCGAAATATTGGCACCACTACCCACACTTTCGCCGTTATGAATAACGTGCACAACCACCGGAATACTATAGACATAGGGAGCACGTGTTTTTTTTTCATTAGCAAGGGTACTGATATAATGTTCAGTAAAGGCTTCAATATTATCGACCACAACTTTATATTCCGGATGGGTAAGAAGCGCCTGCTGTCGAAAAGCTTCTGTACCACAATGACTTAAGGGTTGCTGTGAAAATGATGTCATAAAAGACAAACAAATAAAAAGGGTGTATAGTGTTTTCTGCATGTAATAAAAAATGAATTAGGGACGAAGTTAAGGCATTTTTTTAATTTTAGTTTAGCATTTTTATCCTCTGCAAAACCACATATTTCTCTTTAACTTTGCCCCATACATGAAATCATTTGAAATTCCGGCCTTCTACAGAAGTCCGCTGATAAGCGCAATCAAGCAACAACGAAAGCTTGAGGACAAAATGAAAAAAGATTTTACGCCTACAAAATTAGATTTTGGCCCGCTCCAAATTTATCTTGCCCGTCATTTCGGCTTTTGCTATGGGGTTGAAAATGCGATAGAAATTGCATTTAAAACGGTTAATGAAAACCCCGGTAAACGTATTTTTTTATTGAGTGAAATGATCCATAATCCGCAGGTAAATGCTGACTTGATTAAAAGTGGGGTACGGTTTATTATGGATACGGTTGGTCACCATTATGTGCAATGGGATGAATTAGAAAAAGATGATATCGTTATCATTCCGGCATTCGGAACAACCTTGGAAACAGAACAAAAATTATTGAGTTTGGGTATAGATCCGCTTCGCTATAATACGACATGCCCATTTGTAGAAAAAGTGTGGAACCGTTCAGAACAGATAGGCAAAAAAGGATATAGCATTATTATTCATGGTAAACCGCAACATGAAGAAACCAGAGCAACCTTTTCACATAGCAGTAACAATGCACCTTCTGTGGTTGTAAAAGATTTATCAGAAGCAAAGAAGTTGGAAAAATATATTTTAAAAACAACTGAGTTGTCAAATTTTTATTCAGAATTTAAAGGGCAATTCTCTGAACACTTTAATGTTGAAACAGATTTCGAACACATTGGTGTAGTGAATCAAACGACTATGCTTGCTAGTGATACACAAGAAATTGCCGATTATCTTAAACAGGTTATCACACAAAATAAAATAGAAGACGCCAACCGGTTTGCCGATACAAAGGATACACTTTGTTATGCCACCAATGATAATCAAAGTGCAGTGATTGGTATGTTAGCAACAGTATGCGATTTGGCGATTGTAGTTGGTGGATATAACAGTTCAAATACTTCGCATTTGGTAGAACTCTGTGAAGAAAAATTACCGACCTATTACATTGAAAATGATTCTAAAATTTTACCGAATGCAAGTATTCAACATTTTAATTTGCATACACATCAGGAAATAGAAACGAAACATTTTTTACCGAAAAAAGAAGTTATAAAAATAATGTTGACCTCTGGTGCTTCTTGTCCGGATGCGGTAGTTGAAAATGTGATTCATAGCTTACTTACATTTTTTCCGGATGCATTGCCTTTGCAAACAATATTAGACTCTTTATTAAATGAGTGACATGCCATTTGCGTGAGGGATAGTAGCGAAAAGCCCGGACCATGCGCTTTGGCATGGGAGGACTTGCAGCGGAAAGCCCGACCCCGAAGCAGAAAAGCAACAAGATTATAAATACACTGAGAGTGTCATTGCTTTTCGCTTCGGGGGCACGCCCACCTTTTAATTCTCTTCGAAATTCTTTAATTTCTTTAAACTCGGAGCGGCGATATATGTAGTGCCCACCACCAATAAAGTCATAATGCCACCAAAGACAACCGCCGGTACGGTTCCCATTAAACGCGCTGTGGCACCACTTTCAAACGCTCCTAACTCATTGCTTGAACTGATGAACATCATATTGATAGAAGACACCCTGCCTTTAATTTCTTCAGGGGTTTTGAGTTGTAAAATAGAATGACGAATGACGACACTGACTCCATCAAACAGGCCACCAAAAAACAAGAGTGAGAATGAAAGAATGGCATTGGTCGACAACCCAAAACACAACATACAAAAACCATAACCGGCCACACATAAAAATAATTTATTTCCCAGATTATGTTTAATGGGAATATAAGCCAACAGAAATAGTAAGAAGATAGAACCTATGCCATGCGCGCTTCTCAGCCATCCATAACCCACCTCCCCAATTTTTAATACCTCTGTTGAAAAGACAGGTAGTAAAGCTTCTGCACCTCCAAATAAAACCGCAAATAAATCAAGACTCAGTACGGCTAAGATAATTTGTGATTTAAACAGAAACCTAAATCCTTCCTGCAGCCCTTTGATAATACCAACATCTTTCGTGAATGAAATAGGTTTCGGTTTTATTTTCAGAATGCTGAATAAGGCAATACACAAACAGGCAACTGCCATGATTAATGTATAACTCACCCCGATAGATGCCATGAGTAAGCCGCCTGCTAAAGGCCCTAATACAGAGCCTAACATCCATGAGGTGCTACTCCAGGTAACTGCTTGCTGTATGCGTTCACGCTCGATTAATAAGGGCAATAATGAAAAGGATGAAGGGCCTAAAAAAGAGCGGATACATCCACTAAAAAACATGGCGATATAAATCATCCATTCAACTGTTTTCACTGAATGCGAATGCATGAAAAACTGCGAGCAAACCGACAACAAAAAAATAGTATTGAAGATATAAAAAATAATACAACACAAATACATGGTTCGTTTTTCGCGTTTGTCGACAAAATAACCGGCGATGAGTGCCAAACTAAATGCAGGTATCACTTCGGCCAAACCCATTAAACCCAATGACAAAGGATCTTTCGTAAGTGTATACATCAAATAACTCACCGAAGTTGTTTGCATAAACAATGAAAAAATAACAAGAAAGCGTGTTGAGATAAAATACGAAAACTCTTTTTCTTTTAATAACTGAAAGGTTTGACGGACTGAAGAAGTATGCATGCCGGGCAAAGATAAATAATTTGGAAATGAGAACATTTGAAAATTTGACACCTCACTCATTGAATAATTTAGTTACAAGGCTCCAAAGCCTGAGCCAGGATTGAGTGGCTTATTTTCAAATTTTCAGTTTCACCCATTTTCAAATTATCAAATTACCAAATTATCAAATTATCTTCGCCCCTTATGTTTCAGGTTTTTATACAAAATTGCAAAATGGCATTGGCAGAGTTACGTACAAATAAACTCCGTACCTTTCTTTCATTGCTTGGTGTAACCATTGGTGTGTTTTGTATTATTAGTGTATTGACAGTTTTTGATAGTTTGCAAAATAATATTCAAACCAGTATGCAAACATTAGGAAGCAATGT
>JANNYV010000150.1:0-2181 GCA_031410275.1 Bacteroidota bacterium | reverse complement strand
GATTCAAAAAAATATAATTTCAACTACATTACTTAAAAAGATTTAAAACATATCATGCCTAAGAGTGGTTGTTTTGTAGAGCAGGTTACGTGTCATAGCGTCAATACGCATGTTAGTGGCCATTTTACTGAAACTCTCCCTTCATAAAAAATATACCATGACAAGAATAATATTAATAGTAGGACTTTCCCTTATTCTGACAACTAATAACACTTATGCTTGTGACTGTGAGTATCAAGGTTCATTTATGAAAATGACACAGTATACTTCACTTGTTGCATATGTAAAGGTGACAAAGTATTTGACTTTCAAGGACATTTATAATTCTAAAACCCCTATGTCAATGGAAGTCGAAATTATTGAAGTCTATAAAGGCAAAGAATCTCGTAAGACAATTACTGTTTGGGGTGACATTGGAAATTTATGCAGACCATATCTTTCTCAATTCAAAGAAGGACAATATTATGTAATTGCATTTTATTCTGGAAGCTATGGCGGAGGACATCCAGACGAAAAAAGTTCAGACTACGCAATTGCTAATTGTGGAGCTTATTGGCTGACAGTTGACTTTGAAAAATCAACAGTGACAGGGGACATTGATAGCAAGGAAAGAATAAGCACAACAATAAATATATCAGAACTTAAAGCTAAACTCTCTCAAAACGGCTACTAACACGAACTGTGTTTGGCGTCATTTGCAGTTACAGTCCAAATTTTGCAGGCTTCTAAAAAATACTTACTTTTGACGTTAGTAACTTAAGACGGCAGTATGATTATTTCCTTTGGCAATTCTGAAACAGAACAGGTATGGCTAGGCAATCGGGTAAAAAAATTGCCAATAGAAATTCAAAATATTGGCAGAAGAAAACTTAGAATGCTTAATAACTCAGTTGATATAGCTGATTTACGAATTCCACCAGCAAATCGGCTGGAAAAGTTAGCTGGAAAATTAAAGGATTTTTACAGCATTCGGATAAATGATCAATGGCGTATCATTTTTAAATGGAATGCTGGAAATGCTTCTGAAGTTGAAATAATTGATTATCATTAAATTTTACTAAAATGGCAAAACTCAAAAATATTCATCCCGGCGAAATTCTTTCAGAAGAATTTCTTGTACCATTTAATATAACGGCCTACAGGCTTGCAAAAGATATAGATATTCCTCAAACAAGGGTTTCTGAAATTATTAAAGGCAATCGCAGAATTACAGCAGACACGGCTTTAAGGCTAAGTAAATACTTTGGTAACTCTGCAAAATTTTGGCTCGGATTACAAGACGACTTTGACATTGAGGAAGAGATATTGTTAAAAGGAGCGATGCTTAAATCCATTAAAGCATTGGATGTAAAAGTGGCATAACTTGAATAAGATTGGGTTTAATTAAAATTGTGCTTAGAGACACCGTTTAATGATATGCAGTGAAGAATTTATAGAAAATTTATCAACCTCTTGCAAAATATGGTTTAATACCTACGCTTTCGGTAACGTAAAACTAAACGTACTCCCCTTTCCTTCTTCACTCTCCACAAATATTTCGCCGCCGTTTTTGGTTAAAAATTCTTTGCACAGCATCAATCCCAAACCGGTACCCGATTCGTTGGCCGTGCCTTTGGTTGTAAAATAATTATTGCTGAATAATTTTTGCAGGTTATCGCTGCTGATCCCTTTGCCGGTATCCTGCACATGCACTTCCACCGTTTCATCTTTTACCAATGCACTAACCGATACCTCGCCGTTTGGCGCTGTAAATTTTATGGCATTTGACATCAGGTTCAGCAACACCAGGTTCATCATATCCTTATCGGCATAAATGTAAATGGGCTTGTCTGTTTTAGTATTTACGTAAATCTTTTTGTTTTGGGCCTGCAGGCGCAGCATGTGCTTTACTTCGTTCATCAGGTCGCCAATATTAATCAATTGCTGGTTTATATTATCGCCCTGCATCTGGCTTTTGGCCCATTGCAGTAAATTTTCCATCAGGCCAATGGTGTAGTTTAGATCTGTTAAAATTTCGGGCACATATAACTTTACTTCTGCCGCAGGCAAATCATTTTCATGCATGCCTTTAAACAGGTTTCGTAAACTATAAATGGGTGTTTTCGAATCATGAGAAATTACAGAGAAGAGCCGGTTTTTAACGGCGTTCAATTCTACCAGTTGCAATGTTTGCTCTTCAAG
>JANNYV010000149.1:0-5828 GCA_031410275.1 Bacteroidota bacterium | reverse complement strand
TGGCATTCCATAAATCTTTTTTACCTACCGGGATGACAGCTTCATTTGTCAATGGCATTCCAAGGCGAGAAACTTGTATCCATGCTCCTGCATCTGAAGGTGCACCACCACTCATACTCAAGGTACGTGTAGCTTGACGAGAAGCCGAAGCCCATACGCCAATAACAAAATCACCATCTAAAATATTCGCTGCTTGCGAAACATTCTTACCATCTTTTTGCAATGTCGAAATATCTATTTGTAAACAAATCGTATGTACATTTCTTCTTGCTAAACCATCTCGTGTAATACCACCATTTTGACGAGGTGCATCACCTAAATCAAAGATGCCACCAAGGTCGACAAAGAAAGGATCATCACTGGGGCCACAAAAAACTTTTTCACCAGAACTGGCTGTAGTAATGGCACCGTTCATGAGTGAATTATAATCTGTTGCATTTAATCCAACAGGGCTTGAAATAGAGCGGGCTCCAATATTAGGAGGAGGTACAGTTCCATTTGTTACGATGGTTGTCCATGTTACACCCCCATCTAAGCTACGTTGTAAATCATAGGTTGTTTTTAAATTTTCAGCACCCAATCGAATATTAAAAAATGTACTCGGGTCTTGATTCGTTTTGTGAAAGGTAAAACGATACGTGATGTCATCTCCGGCTGTGGTTACATCGTTGTCGACATGAATTTCGTACCGGATATTTTCTCCGAAAGAGGCATAGTTAGGACCACCAAAAGGAAGTTGAGCAGGAATGTAACAAGCGATGATCGTTACTTTATTCGGATCGTCAGGACTTCGGAATGCATACAAATCTGTGTTGTCTGCAAGTGGATCATTGGCAATAAGTGGGGCTTCTCGGTGACTGGAAGCCATGACAGTTTGTGTGGCGAATGTGATTAAAAAAAGAAGAAAACTTTTTTTAATCATCTCATACGCACTGAGGATAATTTTTCTTTTCATATACTTTTGTTTTAAATTATTTAAATTAACTACGTTTTGCAGTTGAGATTATATACGAAAGAAGAAAGTGGATGGATTTAAGGAAGAAAAGAAAATAATTTTTTATTCGAATGCATGTACCGGCTTAAACCCGTTTTAGAAGGTGATATTCAATAAAAGAAATCCGAAAAAAAATGTATTCTATATAAAAAGGCAGGATAAATTTCTGATGAATTCATGGCTTCACTTTGAGCGAATGGAATGTCGAAGCTGAATGAAGATTCTAATGCTGAGCACTAGCCCTGATGGTAGTGGAAATCCTCCCGCGGCTTTGGGCGGGAGATTGAAACGAACAGCAGGACGCTTGCTGAATGACGATAAAATGTTTGGCTACAAAAAATGAATACATGAAATTGAAATACACTCGAATACCCAACGAACAGCCATTCTCATTTCATTGAAGGCATCTCTAAAAACCCCTTCTACTTCTTCGCGCCATGCTGTATACTCAATTGTCTGCCGCTGTAAATTCGTTATCAGAGAATTTTGTATTGATTTTATAGTTTGAAAATATCAACCGAATTGTACCTGTTTCGAGCGCGTCCGTTTTGCTTTTATCTTGTGCTTTTTTATTTAAATCGGCAGACATTAATTTTGACATCTTGATTTTTTTGGTTTCGATTTTAATAACAATTTCATCCGGCAATGTGTAATGCGAAGTAGAGGTAAAAATATTTTCAGTTTCGATAGTGCCATTGTTTTTGGTTGTAATCTGTGTCTTCATTACTAAGGGATTTTTTACATCAATCCAAAATTTCCCTAAAATTAATTCACTGATATTCTTTAATGGAATAATATTGACAATCGCACAATTGTGACCACCGACTGTTTCATATCCAGAAATTATGCTTGTATATGAATTTGTATCCAGCAACATCGCACTCATATTTTGCATCGGATTTTGTTTGGGTAAAAAAAAGATTCCTTTCGTCCGGATTCTGAATCTATCAGGTTGTTTAAAAAAAACTTTTCCGCTCATTCTGTTCATCTTCACTCCGGGAATATCGAACTTCATATCCACATGCGCGGTATAATCAGAGACCATATTGAATTTTTTATTCAACTCACGTATGAGTGTTTTCGGGTCATCAATGGCACATGCATGAAACGAAATAAAACTTAACAGGATTAAAAAAATATTTTTCATTACGTGGTAATGTCTTTTCGTTTAAAATAATAAATTGAAATACTCAGAAAGGCAACAATATGAAAAAATAAAATAACACATGAACTGAGGATTGTTTTTGCGGGCAGGGGTTCTTCAAATAAACTTCTCCATGAGATCATATGCGTTGTAAAGAGAAAAGGTTTTATCATTTCGAAGGTAGGCATATCGAACAAGCCGATAATTGTAAATATAATGATTACTGCCATGATGGTTACGATGGGTGTAATTGAATTATCCATCATACAGGAAAGCATAGTGCCCAAGGAAGCAACAACGCCTAAGGATAAAAAAGCGATTAGAAATGCGCAACCCCATCTCCAGTTAATATCATCAGCTCTGATAATGGTTAGGCCTTCGCTGTTCATAGCCATCAAATCACCAACACCGAATATTGCCCGCGATATAATTAATGCAAATATTCCTAACACTACCAACAATAAAAATGTATAAATTAAACCTGACAACCATTTTGCAACAACTATTTTGCCTCTGCTAGCCGGCGTGGTAAGTAAAAAGCGAATCGTTCCGGAAGCGGTTTCACCACTGATTAAATCGCCGGTTACAAAAGCAACGAGCAACGGCATTTGTACAATCAGTGTTTGTAACAATATATAACAAATTAAATTTCCGTTTAAAATATGACCTTGTATGGTAAATACATTTTCAAACTGTCCGGTCACGGTTGATAATATTTCTTTACCATCTTGATAAAAGGCGCCTTGTAACATGAGGCATATAAATGTAATGACTCCAAATCCGATAAAGGTTCTTGGGCGTCGAATGGTTTTAAGCATTTCATTTCGTAAGACCGCTGTAAATTCCTTCATATTAATTATGTGTAATTTTAAGGAAATAATCTTCTAATTGATTTCTGTAATCAATTCGTTCAATGGCAATTTTATTGACCGTGAGATAATCAATCATACCGGGAATTTCCGTCTTCCCCATTTTAAATACAAATAACTTTTCTTCCCGTGATTCTAATAAAGCCATCCATTTTGTATCCTGAAGTTTTTCGTTGCAAGCCATTGGGTCAACGACTTCAAGTTTCACCGTTAAATTTTCTTGCGAAAGTAAATCATCCACTCTGCCTTGTACCACAGTTTTTCCTTTATTGATCACAATCATATTGGTACAAATGGCTTGCACTTCACTAAGTATATGAGATGAAAACAAAATAGTTTTACCACGTTCTTTATTCAACGATAAAATAAGATGTCGCAAATCAAGAATACCCTGCGGGTCGAGCCCGGTATTGGGTTCATCTAAAATAATTAATTCAGGGTCATGAATCAATGTTTGCGCCAAGCCAAGACGTTGTTTCATTCCATGCGAATAATTTTTTACTTTATCATGTTCCCTGCCTTTTAACCCAACCAATTCAAATAACTCTTCGTATTGTTTTTTTGTATAATTAAGTTGATGAACGCTTGCAAACAATGATATGTTTTCTTTTGCAGAAAGGTAGCTATAAAAATCAGGTTTCTCAATGATACATCCAATTTTCTTCATGATCGTATGCCTATTGTCGCGAAGTGATTGTCCAAATAGTTGAACAGCGCCCGAATCAGGTTTTATCAACGACATGATCATACGCAATGTGGTACTTTTACCGGAGCCGTTTGGACCAAGAAAGCCGTATATATCGCCAGCCTTTACTTCAAAACTCAAATCATCAACCGCTGTAAAATCCTTGAATTTCTTTGTAACATTTTCTAGTAATATGGCTGAACTCATAGTAGGGTAAAAGGCAATCGTAAATTAATGGGACAAAACTAATCGAATCATTGTATTGAGAAAGAATAGTCTTGTTAAAGAATGAATAATTAGAAGTTGATGTTTGGCATTAGAAAGACTTAAGAAAATTGAAAAAATCTCAACACGTTTTAGCGCATACTCTTTTTGCTTCGGGTGTATAGCCTCATCGAATTAATCGCATCATTTCTTTTTGTAACATCTATTTTTAGATTCTGAATGTCTCCTCAGTTTTTAAATTGACCTTATGAATATTATTTAAACCCTAAGGTTCGTAAATCTTCTTTTCATCAACTATCTTTGCCGCACTTTTATATTACAAACATGGCACAAGACTTATATCAACATCCCGATTATTATTTATTAGATGAATTACTGACAGATGAGCATAAACTCATTCGTGATACGGTGAGAGCTTGGATAAAAAAAGAAGTGAGTCCGAATATAGAAGAATGGGCGCAAAACTGCCATTTTCCTAAACATCTTGTTCCGCAAATGGGTGAGCTTGGTGTGTTTGGCCCTACGATTCCTGTTGAATATGGAGGCGGTGGACTAGATTATATTTCGTACGGGTTAATGATGCAGGAAATTGAACGATGTGATAGCGGTATGCGAAGCACAGCCAGTGTGCAAGGGAGTTTGGTGATGTTTCCTATTTATGCATATGGAAATGAAGAACAACGAAAAAGGTATTTGCCAAAATTAGCGAGCGGCGAATGGCTTGGTTGTTTTGGATTAACAGAACCCGATGCAGGGAGTAATCCTGAAGGTATGTTGACAAATATTAAAGATGCCGGTGACCATGTTATTTTAAATGGTTCTAAGTTATGGATTAGTAATTCTCCGTATGCTGATGTGGCGGTTGTTTGGGCAAAGGATGAAGAAGGAATTATCAGAGGCTTGATTGTTGAGCGTGGTATGGAAGGATTTACAACGCCAGAGATACATAGCAAATGGAGTCTTAGAGCAAGTTGCACCGGTGAATTGGTTTTTGATAATGTGAAAGTTCCGAAAGAAAATATTTTTCCGAATGTAAAAGGCTTGAAAGGCCCTTTAGGATGTTTGAGTAAAGCACGTTATGGAATTGCTTGGGGTGCATTAGGCGTTGCGATGGATTGTTACGATAGTGCCTTGCGGTATTCAAAACAACGAATACAATTTGGGAAGCCGATTGCAGGGTTTCAGTTGCAACAAAAAAAATTAGCAGAAATGATTACTGAAATTACGAAAGGGCAATTGTTGGTTTGGCGTCTTGGTGTATTGATGAATGAAGGACGTGCAACCCCGCAGCAAGTGAGTATGGCTAAACGAAACAGTTGTGAAATAGCGTTGAACATTGCCCGCGAGGCCCGTCAAATGCATGGTGGCATGGGCATTACAGGCGAATACCCAATTATGCGGCATATGATGAATATGGAAAGTGTGATTACGTATGAAGGTACACATGATATTCATTTACTGATTACCGGAATGGATGTGACCGGGATAAATGCGTTTAAATAGCAAGTGGCTTTTAGCTATTGGCTGATAGCTTTTAACCGCCTTCGCCAAGCTAACAGCCGTAAGCCAGCAGCTAGTAGCAGTTAAAAACAATTACCAATGAATTACTTCTCTTCAAAAAAACCTTACATCATAGCCGGCCCTTGTGGTGCAGAAGATGAGTTGCAATTGCAAACGATTGCTGAAGCATTTAAAGCGATGCCGGTAGATATGATGAGGGCAGGTGTATGGAAACCTCGTTCGAAGCCGGGACATTTTGAAGGTCGAGGTGAAATAGCGTTGAAATGGTTGCATGAACTTAAAGCAATTTCAACTATTCCTGTATGTGTTGAAGTAGCCAATAAGGAACAAGTTGAATTCGCTTTACGATATCATATCGACGCTGTTTGGATTGGTGCGCGCAGTACAGTG
>JANNYV010000148.1:0-3306 GCA_031410275.1 Bacteroidota bacterium | reverse complement strand
CCATGATTCTATCATCTCAGCATCATTGAACCAGCATAAAAAACGTTCGCTCAAAAATCCTGAAGCAATCTCATTTTGAAAAATGCAAGTCGAAATAATAAATTGAAGTATTGCTTTTTCTTCCTGAGCAGTACGTTCAGTAAGTTGAATATAATGTTTGTATTCATCTGATTCAAGTAGCATTTGAAAGATTCTTTTGATAAGGTCATCATCGAAAATGGAAGCAACTTTATGTGATTTTACAACGTCTGAAAAACTCGTATTCTTTTTCAATTGTTGTATGACAATATTACCTGCTAATTTCGTATTCACATTTAGATCTTCTTCCGTTGCAATAAATTTAGAAGCCTTCTGATTTGCATGTACCAATACATATTCCGAAAGAAGTAAAACCAAATGTGTAGCAGAAGCTAGCAAAGCTGATGTTTCACGAATTTTATCATCCAAAAGTCTAGCAGGAAGTTGCATATCAACATCGTCATATTGCTGTCCAAGTTCATAAATTGTTTGAAATACTTTAATCCGGATGTTTCTTCTACTAATCATACAAAGAGCGTTGCGATTTTTATAAATGGACGGCAAATATAAAGCAAATTGCCGCAGAGTTGAGGTAACTTATTCACGAAAATTATCCTTTTAATATTAGAAATGTTAAAATCCTGTGGATTGGCTACACATATTTTAATAATTCATTTGATAATATGAACATATGTAAATTAATATTAATGAATTTCATATAAAGCATATAGTTTTTCTATGAATTCAGCCCAAATCAAATTCTGCATAAAATGTTATTATTTAGTTGCACAGACGAATTTTATTTTATTATTTTCACACATTCATTGAACACTTTTTCCACATTTAAAACACTAACATATTATGTTCATAAATAATAATTTAAGAATTAAAATCGATGAGGAGTACAAAATTTTGTGGGTAGGTATTGACTTACAAGACAAACTTTGCTACTCGATCAATTTCCTGGATAACCTTTCTCATGTAAAAGACTTAATGATTTATATGATAAAAAAGGAAAACATTAAATATGTGGTTGCCTATTCACTCAATAAAGGTGTTTGGAACTTAGGTGGCGATTTAGAATTTTTTGTCTCCTGTATTCGAAATAATAATAAAAAGGCTTTACAAGATTATGCCTACAAATGCATCGATTTGGTGTATAATTTCAATAGCAATTATGAATTGAACATTTTTTCCACTTGTGTTGTGCAAGGAAATGCATTTGGGGGAGGTTTTGAAAGTGCTCTTTCCGGCAATTTTATTATTGCTGAACAATCTGCAAAGTTTAGTTTCCCTGAAGTCATCTTTGGTACTTTTCCGGGAATGGGTGCTTATAGTTTTTTGACAAAGAAAGTCGGATTCAATAGAGCCAATGATATAATTAATTCGAACAAAACCTTCTCGGCGCAAGAAATCTATGACTTGGGAATCATAAATAAAGTTTGTGAAGACGGACACGGCTTGGCCACTATGTCCTCGATGATTAAAAGCGGCGAAATGGATAAAATTGTTTCTAACCCATTCCAAAATATTTGCAATCGGGTTTCTCGTCAAGAATTGATTGATATTGTGAATGTGTGGTTAGATAGAGCATTTACACTCAATGAAGATAATTTGGCACGAATGACTAAGTTGGCTAATTTTCAAAAAAGAAAAATTGATCAGACGAGAGATTTAGAACCAAAAATTGAGGAGGAACAAAAAATTTCTCAAATAAATTCCTTGATTAATAATTCATTTCAACCAACTTCAAATCCATAATGAACGTCTCAAATTTGAATAACTTAATTCATTGTGTATATTAACATATGTTAATGCTCATAATATTAAAAAGTTACGCATTATATTTGTTACATTAATTAAAAATAATAACTCAAAATGAAAAAAATTCTCTCTCTCGCAATTGTATCAGCACTCGTTTTAGGGTTTGCTGCTTGTAAAAAAAGTAATACATCTACTGATGGTATTAATCATTTGGGTTATACAAACCCCGTTTCATCAGTAACAACGCCAACAGTTCCTGTAAATCCTTTAGGTGATATGCCAAGCACCTTTACTAAAAAGGCTGTTATTGAAGAATCAACTGCAGTATGGTGTGGCTATTGTCCTAATGGAGCTTACTATATGAACAAAGCATGTACTGACCATCCGGATAAAGTATATGGTATTGCCTATCACAACACAGATGTAATGTATGATTTGTATGATACAAAAACACATGCAGCAGAAAGCGAATTAGGTTCTACATTCTCTATTAGCGGTATTCCTGCCGGGTTTGTTGACAGAAACAGTACAACGAATAATTATAATTCTTGGGGTGGAAATTGCAATACCGAATTAGCAAAAATCGCTACTTGTGGATTAGGAATTATTACAAGTAAGGTTGATGCAACTCACTATTCTGTAGAAGTTCATACCGGTTTTAATACAACCGTTAGTGGTGATTACAGATTAGTTGTTTATGTTTTAGAAAATGATGTGCACAAAGGAAGCAATTATGACCAACATAATTATATGAATACAGATAACTCATCTCCATGGTTTGGATTTGGTGATATCATGCCTTCATCTAAATACAAACATCAGCATGTACTTCGTCAATCTTTAGAGAGTGGCATGTGGGGTGTAACCATTGATCCTTCAAAATTAAAAGCGAAAGGTGAGTTTGTTCAAAAATATACACTCGACATTTCATCTGAATGGAATGTTGCAAACGTAAATATTATTGCTATGATTGTTAAAAAAGGTGCTTCAGTAACTGCTCATACAATTGAAAATGCACAAGAGTGCAAATTGGGTAGTGTTAAAAAATGGGATTAATAAAATTAACTTAGTATAAAAAAACGCTCCTATTTGGAGCGTTTTTTTATGTCCATATACAATTTCAAACTCTTCACCGGCAACAATCTGCAAAGAAGTTATTCCACTCTATTTTTATTTGCTAATTTCGCAACGTAATGCTCAGCTATACAGAAGAAAATTATTTAAAATCAATCTACCATCTTGGCAGCAATAGCGCACGTGAAGAAACCTCGACAAACAGTATTGCCGAGCACCTAACAATTAAACCGGCGACTGTTACATCGATGCTGAAAAGGCTGCGGGAAAAAGAACTCATTTCATATGAACGCTATGGCAAAGTAAAACTTTCAAAAAAAGGATTTGAAATTGCGATGCAAATTATACGAAAGCACAGACTATGGGAAGTCTTTTTAGTTGAGAAGCTAAATTTCAGATGGGATGAAGTGCATGAAGTGGCTGAGCAATTAGAACATATTCAATCTGAAA
>JANNYV010000147.1:0-3410 GCA_031410275.1 Bacteroidota bacterium | reverse complement strand
CACGAACTTCATATGACAAATTTAAATTTGAATAGAACACCTCAGACGAATACCCATTAAACATAAATATTCCGGTCTCCGGATGCGGATTTGCATTTGAATTAAAAATATTTCCTCCGAAAGTCACGTTCGATGCAGTATCACGGCCTTGCTTATTATAAAATGAACGCAGCGTTAAATACATTTTTTTACATGGTTTATAATGAATGTTCAAACTCATCTCCATAAGATTTGCTCCGTACGGATGTGCAAGCGATTGATTATAATGCGAAAATTCTGCAATCGAATCATGATAGCTATAGGTAAATGGCCGGATGATATTAAGCTCAGGCTGTATCAATAAATTTTTTACGCCAAACAAGTCCGCAATTTTTAATCCAATTTGTACGCCATATTTATTGCCCCACCAACCATTATTTGCTTTTATTCTAGCGAAATTAAATTCATCTAAAAGCACTTGTCCATAAACAACAGTTTTAATTTTTGTATTGATTTTAAAATCTAATCCTAACATTGAATTATCCGGACTCCCATTAAATTGTTCTACATATCGATAAAAAATAATTGGGTTTAAATAACCAAATTCGAAATGATCTTTTCTGCCAAATACAACACTTTCAAATAAGCCAATATTCAACCATGTTGCAACATTCAAACTAAGATGGTGAATGCTTGCATATTTCTTAGGTAATAATTGATCAAGCCCTCTTTTGTATTGTGGTGTCAGTTCCATATACAAATTCTGATAATTGAAATGCCCGATTCGTGTATTCAGTTTGAGAAATAAATAATTGCTTCCAAAATCACTCAGAAAAAGACTACGATATCCATCACCCAATTGAAAATGATCTTGCCCAAATGTAAGGTTCACCCGCTCCTTAATAATGTCTGCATCAATATAACCACTTGCGCAAATATAATCTTGTGAAAGCCCCAATGAATCTGCTTTAAAATCTTTGTAATACGAAGCACCCGGCAAAGCTTGATGTGAGCGAACATAGTTTTGATGACTCAATGGTCCACGTTCCTGATTGTCTGTAAAGGTCGTATAAAATCCAACTCGTTTCCCAATTGTTCCTCTGGCTTCAATACCCTTTGAGTTGATAAAAATAGTTTGTTTAGTATTATTGGTTTCAACCGATTGCTGATAATAAAGAATAGGATTCACAACTAAAGTATATCCTTTTGTATTTAAATTAATCAGGTCGGGTTGCTTGACATACAATTTATGAAAAAAAGGATATTGTGATTGAATGGCTCCATTACCATTGCTTGCCCATTCACCATTTTTTGAAATGAAATTGTGTATTTCCCATTGCTCAGCTTTCGACAATTCACGTTGATGTGAAGTTTCATATTGCTCTAAAAATCTAACAGCATCTTTTTGTGAAATTGCATTCAGTGATGTATGCAAGGTATCTGAAACATGCCCGCTCAACACATCATAACGCTCCAATAAATAGTACATATCACCGCTTCGTTTCAGAAAAGATGATTGAGCAGATAAAAGAAAAGTAAATGAAACGAACAGCACGAAAAGTAAAAGTCTTCTCATAAAATGGGTTAAAAATAATGGCTAAAGATAATTCATTTTGTTATGTACTTCAAAGGAGTATATTTTCAATTTACTACCTCCACTCTTGTCGACTGAAAATTTTTCCTGTATCTATCATCCACAAGAGAAAGTATACGTAGAACAATAGCTCACTTATACCAATGTCATTTATTTTTAGGTCTGAAGAAAATAGGTTCTGTAAAATTATTCCACATTTTTATTGTCAATCTTCTTATTTTTATCTTCTAAAGTTTCAACTATGTCAAAAAATATATTTTTATTGAAAACGAAAACGTTGTTTTTAGTTGCCATGACAACGTTCCTTTTTCTGACATCAACTTTGTCGGCACAAGTTTTTTGGACAGAAGATTTTACAAGTGGTGGCCTTGGATGGAATATGAATGTAGCCACTGGTCCGGAAGATGCCGATGCCAATATTTTTTATATTTCCGATGATGAAGGCGGTGGAATTCCGCCTAACCTCGGAGCACCTTCAAGTTGCGGCCTCGCAGGGAATGGAAATAATACCTTGCATGTCACAACCTCCGCAACCATTGGTACAGGTGCCGGAGCCACTTATTTTGCAGGCGGTGTTTGTGTTATCGGTATTTGTGTGACCACCAATAGACGATGTGAATCACCGGTGATTAATTGCACCGGAAAAACCAATATCAGTCTCTATTTTAATTACCTCGAAAACGGTGATGGCACACTAGACAATGCGACCCTTTGGTATTTCGACGGACTCAATTGGAGCTTGCTCGATGATATGCCCAAGACGTTGACGGGTTGCAGCGGACAAGGCTTATGGACTTCACGAACGGTGGCCTTGCCGGCATCAGCGAATAATAATGCGAATGTGAAAATTGCATTTCGCTGGGTAAACAATGATGATGGCATTGGTACTGACCCTTCTTTTGCAGTAGATGAAATTACAGCATCAACACCATCAACAACTAGCAACACAATTACAACGGGCGCATTACCGCTCAGTTCATATTGCGCCTGCAGTAATACAATATTTCTTCCGTTTACTAGCACTGGTATTTTCACATTGGCTAATATTTATACAGCTCAATTATCGAATGCAAGTGGAAGTTTCATCTCACCTGTTGCTATTGGTGCATTATTGAGTAACGCCTACTCGGGTGGAATTTCATGTACCATTCCGTGTACAACACCAGCAGGTAGCGGATATCGCTTTCGTATCGTGAGTTCTTCATTAAGCGCGACAGGTACAGACAATGGATCAAATATCACTATCAATCCGGCAACCACTCCAACAATAAATATTTCTGCTCCCATTCTTACTCCTTGTGCAAATACTATTGTTACCTGGATAGCTACAATAACAGGCGCAGGCACAGCACCTGTTTATCAATGGAAGAAAAATGGAATCATTGTCGGGATTAACAGCCCAACCTATTCTTCAACACTCATAACTGGTGATATAATTTCTTGTCAACTCACCTCGAATGCACCTTGTGCAAATCCGACAGTTGTTACCGCTACAATTGGACCTTACACAGTTAATCCATTGCCAAATGTTACGGCTTCCTCAGCTCCGAATTCTTCTATTTGTTTAGGTGATGCCATCACACTTTTTGGGAATGGTGCATTGGCTTATGTATGGAGTGCCGGGATTATAAATGGCACTGCATTTACACCTACTGCCACAAATACATATACAGTAACCGGAACAGATGCAAACGGATGTACCAACACATCGAGTATTGCTGTTGTTGTAAATCCGGGCACTGCAATTGGCACATTGACGCTTACGTCAAATCCATCCATTGTAAGTATTGGTGTCAACACTATTTATACAGCTACTATTCCTGCGTCTGTTGCTTCG
>JANNYV010000146.1:0-2510 GCA_031410275.1 Bacteroidota bacterium | reverse complement strand
ATTGCTGAATGATGAATCTCTGTTGAAGTTAAGTCAATCTGCAACAAACTCTGTACAAATTTTATTATTTAAAGTTGTAATTCCTAATTTAAAGCATATCATAAGTCACTCTAATTGTATAACATTATGTTCTAATTACATAACTTTCTATTCTTACAGCATAAATTATTATTCAAATTATATAAATTTTTATTATAATAATAAAAATGGCTATTCGAAATATATAAATTACTATTCTAATCACACAAATTTCTATTTTAATTGTATAAATTCCTATTCTAATCGAGTAAATTGTTATTCTTATTGCCTTACTTGTAGTTTAAACAATGAAATTATTTTATTTTAATAATTGAATTATTTGTTTCTTACGAATTGTGTGTTTACATTTGTTATGGATTGTTGTTCGGATTCCGGTATAATCGACATGACAACTAAGTATTTTTTATTTTTTCACAAGATAAAATTTTAAAATTATGGCACAGCCTAAATTGAGAATTACATGCAGAATTGAAGAACTACCGGTATTGGGGAGTTTTTTGTTGACGAGTATGCAAGGTTCACTTGCGGATTTTACCGGTTACTCTCCGGATTATAATGCAGCATATATGACGACTGCGAATGCTGACCAATCTGTTATTGAGAACTTGGTGAATCCAAAGCAGTTGACCGCAGAATTGAAAGTAATAACGTTTAGAATTTACGGTAACATGTCGATTCTCAGAGGAAAGATTGACCTTTTAGAAGGTTATATAAATAGGGCTACAGGCTTGACAATTGGAAAGAAGGATTTTGGAATTAGTGAAGTGAGAAAAAAGAACAACAGAAAAGATACGGAAGGATTGATTGCAGCATTAGTTTTTTTGCTTACTAATGCGAGTAATAATATGCCTGCGTTAGTTTTGAAAGGATACACGCCTGCACAACATACTGCGTTAACGGCCTTGAAAGATGCTTTTAAAACGGATAATACAGCGCAGAACACAAAAGTGAATGACAGAAATAATAAGGTGGTGGCGAACTATGCGAAGTTGAATGCTTTTTGGGATAAGTTGGTAGATATTGCCGATGCGGGTAAACGAATTTATAAATCGACCGCACCAAACAGGTTGGATGATTTTACGATGTCGAAATTGAAAGCACGAATAAATCAAGAAAGAAATAACACCAAGTTTGAAGGCGTTATAACAAGCGCAGGTGCGCCATTGGATGGGGCAAAATTAGAATTACTTCCGTTGGGTATGGGGCGCAAACGTTCGGTGAAAACTAAAGTTGACGGAAAGTATTCTATTAAAAGTATTGAGCCGGGTGATTATGCAGTAGTAGTGAGTGCTTCAGGTAAAGTAACTATTGATGATACCGTAACGATTACTCCAGGAGAGAAAGAGATCAAGAATTTGGTTATGACTTAAAAAAGTAATATATAATCCAAACGGTCGGCTTCGCCGACCGTTTGGATTATATCAAGAATTTAATTCTAAATCTTTCATAATTTCTTTTTGAATAGCTTGTATGTGATACCCATTTTGAATTGCCAGAAAACATACTTATCATTATAATCCAAAGATAGAATGGGTCTGTCATCAAAATCATAAAATTTTATGTATCCTGAATTAATAACCCTCCTATTCCAATTGTAAGAGGCATCAATAAAAATAGATAGATTTGAAGTCATATTAAATTGATTTTTTAACCCAATTCTAATAATATAGAGTTTAACTTTATCATTATGACCGCCAGCAAAGTTAGAATTGTAACCAATAGAGTATTGCTTTGTAAAGTAGTATTGATTATTAATTGAGTCATACCGATAAAATGAATAATAAATATCCTCAAATCTCAAATTGCCTCCCTTTAAAATCGAATAGCTGAAAGCCAAATAAGGTTCAATATTGTAATTTCTATCTAAAAATATTTTATAAGACAACTTAGGTGTAAAGTGAAATACTTTACTCTTTTCATTTTCATTCAATTCAGTAATCGGCAGGTTATAACCTGACAAATAGAGATTAGGATCAAACTTGACAGAGCTTTTATAATCTAAATTTTGATATTCTAAGCTTAATGCTAAACATAAGCCCTTACTTATTTTTTGGCTATAACAAACTTCAAAATCTAAAGGTGAGGTTATATCAGCTTTTACATCAATTCCTTTAATGTGAATTTCTTTATCTTTTATCAAAGATTTATTTAAGGAATAACAAGCACTCACCTCTTGTGCTAAACAACAACTACTAATTAAAACAAATAAACAAGAAAAAATTATCTTCATCAAATCTTCTTTAATAAATAAGGTAAATAATGGGTACCTATTACCTTGATAATGGGTACCCATTCAAATTATTGGCAAGCAAATAAAGTCGTGATATGGGTAATGTAATTACTAGAATACAAGAATCTATGTTCTCCTGTCAACTTGTACCATTTAAAATAAACGCTTAATTCTCCTACTTGAGTGCAGACACTCGCTGTTTTACAATCATATGGCCACGTTGAAGACGCATCAGGTGATT
>JANNYV010000145.1:0-2574 GCA_031410275.1 Bacteroidota bacterium | reverse complement strand
ATTGATAAATGATAGCTCAACTCCATTGGGGATTAACGATATTCATATCCATTTTAAAGATGAAAACGGCAAATGGAGTGAAGTGTTGACAGATGGATTTTGTCATAATACTGGCGATTCTTCTGTGCATATAAAAATATTTTTGCAAGGCTATTATACAGGTGGTGGAACTATGTCGACAGTATTAGTCAACCAAGGTGTTGGAATCGATCCATTAGTAACTGATTCAATTGATGTAGAACTTCGCGATCAAAATTCGCCTTATGGCATGGTGGCTACAACAAGGGCTGAATTGAAAACTGATGGAACAGCGAAATGTGATTTTCCATTTAATTTTATTGGCTCCTATTATTTGGCCGTGAAGCATCGTAACACAGTTGAAACATGGAGTGCGTATCCTATATTTCGTGGGAATTGCCCGGTTGAATATGATTTTACAACCTCAAATGCTAAGGCATACAACAATAATATGTTCGAAGTGGAAAATGGAGTATGGGCATTTTATACCGGTGATGTAAATCAAGATGAGAATGCAGATTTATTGGATATTGCTCAGTTAGAAGGTGATATCAATTCATTTCAGTTTGGATATTTCGCCACTGATTTGAATGGTGATGGAAATGTAGATTTATTAGATGGTCCGGTATTGGAAGCGAATGTAAATAATTTTGTGTTTTCGATACACCCATAAAGTTAATTTGTCAATTTGAAAATAAATCGGTGACTGCTTTCATCTTCGATCTTACGTCCTCTCATTATTTCACCCGATGACAACATTCTATTTCGTGTTGAAATACTATTGTTACATATAGTATTTCATTTCGGTATTAATTTTATATTTGCCCGTCATTGTAAATAAGATAACCCGCATGAACTATTATAACATAAGCAATCCCACAGAAAAAGTATCATTGAAAACCGCTGTGTTGAAAAGCATCACTAGTGAGGAAGGTTTATACATGCCCGAATACATTCCGCAATTGCCAAATTCGTTTTTCGAAGATTTCTATGCGATGAGTTTGCAGGAAATTGCGTTTGAAGTTTCGAAGGCAATGTTTAAAAATGATATTGAAGAAAATGCACTACGCACTCTAGTTAACAATGCCATTAGTTTTCCGATACCCTTAAAACATCTTGGAGAGAATGTGCATGTACTTGAATTGTTTCATGGCCCGACATTGGCATTCAAAGATGTGGGTGCTCGATTTATGGCGGGACTTTTCGAATATTTTTTGATGAATGATCATAGTGAAGTGACTATTTTGGTTGCAACTTCCGGCGATACAGGAAGTGCTGTGGCTGATGCATTTTATAATAAGAAAGGTGTGAAGGTTTGTATTTTGTATCCGTCAGGAAAGGTGAGTAGTTTGCAGGAAAAACAATTGACCACCATGGGTGGAAATATTACAGCCTTGGAAGTGAATGGAAATTTTGATGATTGTCAAAAGCTCGTCAAGCAAGCGTTTGCCGATAAGGAATTGAATGCGAAAATGAATTTAACCTCTGCCAATTCAATCAACTTCGCACGATTATTTCCTCAGTCATTTTACTATTTTTATGCAGTGGCACAATTGGGAAAGACGGACAAGCCAATTTATATCAGTGTGCCGAGTGGAAATTTTGGAAACTTGACAGCCGGTTTGATTGCAAAAAAGATGGGGTTGAATGTGCATACATTTATTGCCTCAACCAATAGCAATCATGCAGTGCCTGATTATTTGAAATCAGGAAAGTTTGAACCACAACCTATTCAGTTTACTATTTCAAATGCGATGGATGTTGCGAAGCCAAGTAATTTTCCGAGAATGATGGCACTTTATCAGCATGAGTTTAGTGATATATTTTCAGACGTGAAAGGTCATTGGTGTAATGATGATGAAACCAGGGTTGCCATGAAAGAATTGAAGGTGAACTATAATTATATTGCGGACCCACATGGTGCCATTGCGTATGATGGATTGAAAAATAATTTGTCACAGGATGCCATAGGTATATTTTTAGAATCGGCCCATCCGGCAAAATTTCCTGAAGAAGTAAATAAGGTTAATGAGATGGATATTCAAATTCCGGATTCACTGAAAAGTATTATGAATAAAGAGAAGAAGGCAGTGATGATAGCGAATGATTATGAGAGTTTGTTAAGCGAGTTAGAAGTCATAAGTCGTAAGTCGTAAGTCATAAGTCGTAAGTCATAAGTCATAAGTCATAAGGCGTAAGGCCTAAGGCATAAGTTGTAAGGGATACGATTTAATGCATCGTCTTAAACAAAAAAGTTACTGAGTTTAAATCGCTACTATTTTTCTGATGCCAATCACCAATGAATCCATATCTTCTATGCGAGTATAAATATTCGGTGTAATTCGTATTCCACTTAAATTTGGCCAATTGAATGCCGATACATGAATGCCGTATTTTTCAAAAAGTTGCTTTTCAATTTCTAAAGGGTCACCGTTTTTAATATTGAAATTAGCAATGGCTTTGCATTGTTCTACATTCAATGGCACATTGAAACAAATATTCTGTTCTTGCTGCAATGCATCGGTCCAACGGCTACGTAAAAAAAGCAAACGTGCT
>JANNYV010000144.1:0-2120 GCA_031410275.1 Bacteroidota bacterium | reverse complement strand
ATTGTTGTGGGATTGAATGAGAGAACTACTTTTAAAAATAACAAATTTGAACTAAAAACAAATTTAGTTTTTTCTAAAAAACCGAGTAGTGCGAGAACTAATGAAGAAGAGATAGATTACACTGACCCAAATGGTGGCGGTGGTGGCGGTTCTGGTGGAACTGGTAGTGGTTGTTACTTTCCCAAAGCTGATATTTATTTGCAGTGAATATATTGTGAAGATGGAGATGCTTGGGAAGGTTGGTTTGATGGTGGTCCAGAATTTTATTTTCAAGTAGCAAAATATGATGAAACATGGTCAAATGCTGATACTAAAATAAAGTATTTATCTGGGGTGAATATACCCTTTTATTCAGCAAACTATCATGATTTAGAGGCAACAGGAGGAAAACAGTTTACTGATACTTACTTATTTAGATGGCAACCAAATTATGGAGAACGTTTAACTTATGTGTGGTATGAAGAGGATACTGGTACGCAAAGTGATCAAACTATGCGTAATGCTTCTGGAGTTGGTAATCAAACCTTAACAGTTACTTGGAACGGACAAACTTACAGCACAAATGCTATTGCTTTCATCAGGAATAATGATGATTTTGTCCAAACAAACGAAACCTATAATGATCATTGTGCATCGTTCATATATGGGTCTAATTCGTTTAAATATAAGATAACCAAAGTATTAATTCCTTAGATTATTCATAAAAATGGTATCATATTATTTAATTTAAAAGTTGTTTGTTAATGATTTGGGATGGTCAAAATATTAAAATGAGTAAGATATTAGAATTACTAATTTTCTCACAAGGTTCTATTATTTTGAACATTCCTAATAAATAATTTCATATTCCAAAAATTAATGAAACATCAATTTTTGGAATATTTTTTCAAAATATAATTTAAACAAAAAAGTCATGAAAACGAAACTATTAATTATCCTAATGTGCAGCACATTATTGAGCTGCAATAAAGATCAAGCACTTCTTAATGACATCAAAGGAACTTGGCAATTGGAAAAAGCTACTTTTTCTAAGAGTACCAATGCTAAGCAAGATTCCGTCTTGATAACGACTGGAACGTCTCTGAGATTTGATGTATGTGATGATACCGAAAGTAAGAACAGAGAAAAACCTTGTTTCGCTTATTTAACGCATAAAGGACAGAGTTACAAATTTGAATATTTTGTCAGTAATGGAAATACGGTAAAATTACAAATACCCAGTGATTTTGACAAAGGTGCTTCATTTGCGGCTGTTGCTCCGTATTGGGTAAATGGTTTTAGTATTACAGAGCAAACATCCAAAAAATTAGCGATGCAGTGCAGTAATTGTAGTGCAGGTCCTTTTGGCATAATTCCATTCAATGACCGTAATTTTATTTTTAATAGGTAGAATTTTTAATTCAAAAACCAACATGAAAACCATCCTCAAAACCCTAATAATCAGCCTAATAAGTATAAGCACTTTCGCTCAAAAAATCACCCTCAGCGGGTATGTACGTGAGCAAGGAAGTAAGGAATCATTGTCTAATGTTTCGGTGATGATTTCTTCTTTGAAAGTGGGTACACAAACCAATAATTACGGGTTCTTTTCGCTCACGATTCCAACATCGGAGGAGGTTGAAATTACGTTTTCTTCTTTGGGTTATCAAGTTCAAAAAAAGACCTTAAAAGCAACTCAAAACCAACGATTTGAGATTGAAATATCCCTAAAATCAACTGATTTAAAGGAGGTTGTAATATCAAGCGAACGCCAAGATAAAGTGAGTGAAAGTGAGCAAATGAGTACGGTTTCTTTGTCCATCAATCAGATAAAAGATATTCCTGCCATCTTGGGCGAAAAAGATGTAATGAAAGCCTTACAACTAATGCCAGGCGTACAGAAAGGGCGTGAGGGGACAACGGGTTTGTATGTACGTGGGGGCGGTCCCGACCAAAACCTCTTGATTTTGGACGATGCACCCGTTTATAATGCCTCCCATCTCTTCGGTTTTTTCTCGGTTTTCAACGGTGATGCCCTCAAATCGGTGGAACTTACAAAAGGGGGTTTCCCTGCCCGTTTTGGGGGAAGATTATCCTCTGTTATTGAGATGCAAATGAAAGAAGGAAGCCGTGATAAGTTG
>JANNYV010000143.1:0-7130 GCA_031410275.1 Bacteroidota bacterium | reverse complement strand
GTAAATAGTTCCTGTTGTCTTTGATCTTCCGAAAAGATAAGACCATGCCTGAAACCCATAATACGACCAAGAGATCATGGTGGAAAATGCAAATAATAAAACCGATATCGCCAACATATACGGGAACCATGATGATGCCGTGGCAAAGGCTCTCGAACAAGCGAGGACACCATCAGGAACTTCATTGCCATAATTCATTATACCACCATGTACATTAGTGACAACAATCACTAATGCGGTCATGGTACATACTACGACCGTATCAATAAATGGTTCGAGCAATGATACCAATCCTTCGCTTGCGGGGTAGTTTGTTTTCACGGCTGAATGCGCAATGGAGGCTGAACCTATCCCGGCTTCATTTGAAAATGATGCACGTTTGAAACCTTGTATCATCACACCAACAACTCCACCGAGTATTCCTTTTCCTGTGAAGGCCCCAGTAAAAATAGTAGCGAATGCAGCAGGAATATCTTGATAATGCAGACCAATAATAATGAGCGATGCAATGATATAAAAGCCAACCATAAATGGAACCATTTTATCGGCAACATTGGCAATTGATTTTATTCCTCCAATAATAACTACTGCCACCAAGAGTGCCAACACAATTCCAAATGCCCAGCCATAACCTGCCGCGAAACTGGTATCTCCGCCGGTTACATGCTGAAAAATTTTAAAAGCCTGATTCGCCTGAAACATATTACCACCGCCCAATGCACCGCCGACACACATCAAGGCAAACACAACAGATAAAAATT
Organism: Bacteroidota bacterium; assembly: GCA_031410275.1. GTDB lineage: Bacteria > Bacteroidota > Bacteroidia > Chitinophagales > Chitinophagaceae > OLB11. The sequence continues at coordinate 6,369 of JANNYV010000143.1, read as the reverse complement.
TTCCGAATTTTTTCATGCCTTTTTCGGCTAGTCCTTTTTTTAAATAATACATTGGCCCGCCAAACACCGTTCCGTCGTTATCGATATCACGGTATTTTACACCGAGTGTACATTCAACAAATTTCGAAGACATTCCAAATAATCCGCAAATCACCATCCAAAAAGTAGCCCCTGGGCCACCGATAGAAAGAGCCACGGCTACACCGGCAATATTTCCTAACCCAATGGTGCCGGATAATGCAGACGCTAACGCCCTGAAATGTGAAACCTCACCGGTATGCCCTTCGATGCGGATGGTATCAGGGTTGTCGCCATTTACAGTAAAGACATTTTTAGACACTTCTACGGTTTGTTTGTCTTCTAATGCATTGTATTTTCCTCGGATGATATTGAATGAATGTTTGAAGCCTGATACATTAATAAATTTAAAATAGAGTGTAAAATAAATGGCGCCAACTAATAAAATGATAAGCACCCATGGAATTTGGATGTTCTCTGTAAATGGAATTTTATAAAATATACACTTCGAAAACCAACCGGTATATTCAGCAAATACCTGATTAATTTTATCATCGACGCCTTGTGCGTTTGATTTGGCAAAAAGGAAAAAGAGTATCAAAAAAGAATAGAGTTTTTTCATAGAGCTTTTTACATTTAAAGGTTGAGGATGACGCATAGAGTTTCGAAAAGTACCACGATATTTTTTTGTTTGCAATACAAGTTCGAAAAAGAATTATTTTTAAGCCATTCATGAAATGAAAGTTTGCAATTCTAAAATTAATTTCTATCTTACTCCGAAATTAAAGTTTTACTATGAGTTTATTTGTCAAAAAACCACTGGCTAAATTATTGAATGAGGCGGCAGAATCGGGTGAACACACGCTGAAGAGAACATTAGGTTCAGGTGCATTACTTGCATTAGGTATAGGTGCTATTATTGGCGCGGGTATTTTTGTTCGAACAGCGGCAGCAGCCGGTAATCATGCCGGCCCCGGTGTGATGATTTCGTATATTATAGCCGGTATTGGCTGTGCCTTTGCGGGTTTGTGTTATGTTGAGTTTGCATCTATGATTCCCATTGCAGGAAGTGCATATACCTATTCATATGCTACGATGGGCGAATTAGTTGCATGGATTATTGGTTGGGATTTGATTCTTGAATATGCATTAGGTGCTGCATGCGTGGCAATTGCATGGAGTGAATATTTAAATAAATTGAGTCAATTCTTTTTTAATAAATCAATTCCATATGAAATTTGCCATTCGCCTTTTCAGACCCAAATGGTAGACGGAGTTTCGACAGGCATACATGGGATTATCAATATCCCTGCATTATTTATTTTGGCGATTTTGACTTTAATTTTGATTAGAGGAACAAAAGAGTCTGCAAATTTTAATTCCGTTATTGTTGTTATCAAGGTCGTTATCGTTCTTGTTTTTATTGCCTTGGGATGGCATTTTATTCGTCCGGAAAATCATGCGCAAATTATTCCAACAAATATTGGTGAAGAGAAATTGATGAATGGTGAAATTGGATTTTTTAATTTCTTTAAAAATTATTGGGGTATGTATGGCTTATCGGGTGTACTGAAAGGTGCCGGTATTGTATTTTTTGCTTATGTTGGTTTTGATGCAGTGAGTACTGCAGCGCAAGAAGCAAAGAATCCTCAGAAGGGCATGCCTATTGGTATTTTGGGTTCATTGGCATTTTGCACTGTACTCTACATTTTGTTTTCCTATGTATTGACAGGGATTGCTGATTATAAAGATTTTAGCAGCACAGGTCCGGGTAATGAAGCCGCCGTTGCCTATGCAATTAACCACTATATGCCGGGGTACAGATGGTTGGAAGGATTAATTTCTGTTGCCATTCTTGCCGGTTTCTCATCGGTCATATTAGTGATGTTATTAGGTCAATCGCGTGTATTTTTCTCTATGAGTAAAGATGGCCTATTACCTAAAACATTTTCTGAAGTACACCCTAAATTTAAAACACCTGCGAAAGCAAACATGTGGTTATTTTTATTGGTGGGTGTTTTTGCTGCATTTATACCGGGTGAAGTGGTAGGGGATATGTGCAGTATCGGAACATTATTTGCATTTATCTTAGTGTCAATCGGTGTGATTATGATGCGTAAATCAAACCCTGATACACCTCGTCCTTTCCGCGTGCCTTGGGTGCCGTTGATTCCAATATTAGGGATAGTGGTTTGTGGTTTAATGATAGTTGGTTTGGGTGCGGACAATTGGATCCGCTTAATTGTTTGGCTTATGGTCGGCTTCATTATTTATTTCACCTACGGCAAAAAGAATAGCAAATTGCAGAATGGAGAATAGGCTCTATATATAAATTCTCGATGAGGCTAAAGCGGCAGCGAATATCAATATTTGATGAAGTCCATATTGTCTTTTTATTGTTCTTCATCAACAATAATTATTAGGGGTCATCTTAAGTATATTGTTGGTAAGCCAATCTGTATTATTTGGTAACAATAATAGTTCAGCATGCAATCCATCGGATTGGTACAGACATATTTTATTACATACTTGACTATAGTTTATTGTTTTTTGCAATACACATATTAAAAGTTTAATTTTACTTTTACGCGATGAATGAGAATAAAATATACCATCTGTCTTATGTGAGTACCGGTTGCGATGGTTTGCGATTTGAACATATAAAGGAAATTCTTGACAGCTCAATCAAAAATAACAAAGAGGCTGATGTGACAGGGATACTTATTTATTGCAATAAACATTTTTTTCAAATTCTTGAAGGGAGTAAAGATGCAGTGGAAAGAATATTTTCGAAAATAGCCATCGATTGCCGTCATGATAGCGTGATAAAATTGCAATGCAGTTATGTTGATGAAAGGCAGTTTGAGGGATGGAATATGGGTTTTAAAAGTTATAATAAAGAATTGAAGCCATTGGATAATTTTAATATGGAAGAATTTTATGGCCATGTTAAAAACAGATTGAATTGCTGTAATGCAGTGTCATTAAAAATACTGGTTGATTTTTTTGACTTAAATGGGTAATGAAAAAAAACATTTATGCTCGACGCAATTATTGCAATTTTATGCAACGTTCAACTGGGTTTATTTCAAATTTTCGCAATCTGTGTTTAAATGTAGATAATACTACTGACCATAAAATTCTCGGTTCTCAATTATATTTTCCACTTTTTTCTTGACAAAAAAGTGGAGCAAAAAGTCAAGACTGACGAAAAATTGGCTAAAAATCTTCTTGAATGTCGAAAATGAAAAAGCTATGAGTCTAAGGCGCTCTCTTGATCTTAGGTAGTTAGATTAAACGAATTCACTTTATTTAGCTAGGTGCAATAGTTTTCATTTTTTTTGCCATTCAACAAGATTTTCTTAACGCCATTTTTCTAAGGTCAGTGAAATGCATTCGTCACTATAAAAAAACGGAACGAAAATTTGAAATGTAGCCGTTCAACTTAATATTTTTTATACTTCCTAAAACTCCCTTACTTTTACGCATTCGATAAAGTAGAATGATAAAATTAAAAAGAATCCTCATTTCAGCCCTTAGCATTCTTGTTGGTGTGGTGTTTATTATTTCTGCTATTTCAAAAATCCCTTCACTTGAACAATTTGGCTGGACAATTGTAGAAACAACTTTTTTGCATTGGACAGCCGCCGAATGGGTAGCAAGAATACTCATTGGTTTCGAATTATTTTTAGGAGTACTTTTTATTTTCCACATAAAAATTAAAAAGATTGCCATTCCGATTTCCTTGTTTTTATTATCAGCATTTACCATCTATTTATTTCTTGTGATGAAGCAATATGGTGCACATGGTAATTGCGGTTGTTTTGGTGAATTAATTCCAATGACACCAGTACAATCAATTATAAAGAACATCGTATTAATTGGAATGATTTTGTGTATTGCATTCAATTCGTTTGAATTTAAATTTAAATATGCAGGTCTACTCACAGGACTCCTTTTATTATTAAGCTTGTCCGCCCCGTTTTTATGTGTGCCTCCTGAAAGTATTTATATTTATGAAAAAGAAAAACCATTAAGCAAACCTATACCGCTGAGTTTATTGTATCACTCGTCAATAAATAGAGCACCACAAACAGAACTTCGTAAGGGGAAGCATATTATTTCATTCATGAGTTTGTCGTGTCGTTTTTGCCGAAAAGCAGCTATCCGGTTACGTATTATGAAAGAGAATTATCCTGAGTTGCCGTTTTATTTGGTATTGAATGGAGATGCAAGCAAGCTCAACGATTTTTTTGAAGAGACGAAAGCACAACATATAGAACATTCTATTTTTAATGGCGCTGAACAATTTTCTATTATGAATGACGGCAATTCATTACCAACTATTAAGTGGGTTGAAGATACCACGGTTGTGAGAGAATCAAATTATTTGACACTAGATGAACAAGCGATTGTAGAGTGGATTCGGAAGTAAGTCATAAGGCTCTAGTCATAAGTCGTAAGTCATAGTAGAATCAATAACTAAATTCACCTGTCCCTTCGAGATAGATAATGGATAATCATTTATGCCTTCCGCCCAATCGTATCTTTACAAAAGAATAAAAAATCCCCTGCCTCTGTTTCTGATAAATTTTCTTGTATTCTAATTTGTTCAAATGTGTCATCGTTGACATGTAGTGTGATCAAATTATTTTTTAATACAACATCATTCAGCTGATTCCAATAAAATTTCTTTGTCGATAAAGGTCTCTCAATTTCTATATGTGAAACTTCAAAGACTGCATATTGATCTTGCAAAATTCTGCTTTCCATCCAAACTAAAAAAAGAATAAATAATGATACAATACCAAATAATATGGCCGGAAGATTTTTGTTGATTTGCAAGTAATGCATGCATCCCATCATCAGAAAGCCGGCTTCTAAAATCCTGAATACTCTATTATTATTGACATCCTGTATCAAACCTTTTTTAAAAATAGAAACAATTAATATGGTTATTGAAGGTAGTAAAACACCAAGCAACATAATCCAATTCTCGGAAAAATTAATGGCGAATGGAAGTCCATAAACAATCAATAACAATGCGGCCATAATATGCATCGCCCTGCTTTGTCTAAAATATTTTGGCAACTGTTCATTCGATAATTTGAAGTGAAACTGATTATGCATTCGCAGTCGATTTCATAAACATATTACACATTCGATACAAAATACGAGCACCTACATTGGCATCGATCGAATCTTGGGAATCTTCGCCGCAACTCACTTCATTTAAATCAAAGGCTACGATTCTCCGTCCGCTATCAACCACTTTTTTAAAAAGATAATGAATTTGCTCTGCTTCAAAACCACCTTGTACCGGGGTTCCGGTATTGCTGCATAACTTGGGATCTAGCCCGTCAATATCAAAACTGATATACACTTGCTTTGGTAATTGAGAAATAATATCATCACAAATTTGTTTCCAAGTCTCTCCTTCAAATTGGCGTTCTTTAATATCATGGTCGAAGTAGGTCTTTACGCGATTATTCGATTGAATGAGTTCATATTCTTCGTCGCAAAAATCGCGTATTCCTACTTGTACTAATTTTGTCATTTCCGGAACTTCACGCAACACATTATACATAATTGATGCATGCGAATAGGTAAAACCTTCATAGGCGGCGCGCAAATCGGCATGTGCATCAATTTGTAAAATGCCGAACTCCCCAAATTGTTTGCCTACTGCTTTCATTAAACCCAAAGGCGTACTATGATCACCTCCAACCAATGCAACCAATTTTCCTTTTGCATATAATTCTTCAGCCCGATTAAAGATCCATTCATTCAATTCAATACAACCTTCATTAATTTGTTCCATCTTTTTTTGAAGCTGTGCATTATCACATGTAATGCCGCCTTCGCTTAAATTTGAAATGATTAATTCTGCACAGTGTCGTAAAAAATCATTTTTCTTAATGGTATCTCTATTTTGGTCAGGCATAAAATAACCTTCACTCCAAAAATTCATCGCATCCACATCACACAAATCAATTTGATAAGATGATTCCTTAATTTTTTCCGGACCGCGAGCTGTGCCGTTTCTATAAGAAACAGTTACTTCCCATGGAATAGGTAATAAAATCAGTTTAGCGTTTTCTTCAGTAGTAGGTAATCCAAAAATATTATTGGCTGCGAGACCAATGGAGTTCGTGTCGAAATTTGTAATAGCCATTTATGCAAATTTTTATGGAGTGCAAATGTACAATTCGTATACATCAAAGCATTTTTTTTAAATTCTTTTTTGTTACTAGTTTGAAATCGATGTTCGATGTCCGATGTTCGGGAGATTTTTCTTAGTTGCTTGAGTTCCTTATTCCTTATTTCTCATTTCTTATGACTTCAACAACC